>JANXCW010000059.1 GCA_025059775.1 Armatimonadota bacterium | reverse complement strand
AGGTCGTTGCCTTCCCTGTCCAGCACGAAGGCGTATCCCAGCACCGCTCCGCCGATTCAAGGCGCCGTGCGGCGCGTCTTGCGGTCGGATACCTGCGCCACGCCCTGCGTCGCCATTGCCTCGTCTTGCAGGTAGCGGTCGTTGCCCCGCAGGTCTATCTCTGCTGTCATCGCGTGGTCAGCGGAGGTCGTACCCCCTGCGCCCAGGTAGGTGTCGTCGCCGCCCGCGTCCACAATGAGTAGATACTTCTCAGGTAGATAGGTATCCGCGCGACCGTCACGCAGGGCGACGATACCGTACGGGGTCGGGATGTCCAGCCGAAAGCCGTCGGGCAGGGGCGTCTTTGCCAGTTCTGTTGCCGCACGCTCCAGGGCGAGCAGCAGGTCTTGCGCTCCTGCGAAGAGCGCCTTGAGGTCTACTCCGCGTAGCAACGCCCAGTATCGGACATTGGAAGCAGACTGCAACTCCTCCTGCTCGGCGGGCGGCAGGCAGAGCATCTCGTAG
>JANXCW010000058.1 GCA_025059775.1 Armatimonadota bacterium | reverse complement strand
CCCAGCGATCCGACCAGTCACCCAGAATCGGCGCGGCGACCAGTTGTGCCAGCGAGAAGGAGGCAAAAAGCAACCCAACCTGCCATTCAGACGCCCGAAACCGCTGCGCATAAAACGGCAGCAGCGGGATTACAATCCCGAACCCAATCAGGCTGACGCAAATCGTCAGAAAGACTGCAAGCAGCGCCCGCTTTTTCAGATGTGCCTCCGACGCGGGCGTAATGCGTACCATTCGCCACCTCACTACTCCCTTACTTCACCATTTCGCCATTCGCCATTTCGCCATTCGCCATTTCGCCACTTCACCATTTCGCCATTTCGCCACTTCGCCATTTCGCTCAATACCTCCGTTTACGCTTCGGCTTGTTCGGGCGGTTTGGCTTTTTCGGCTTGGGTGACGCAGCGGTTGCGCCCGCCGCAACAGGCTGCTGCTCCGCGCTGGTGACGGGCTTAGGTTGAGGCGTGGCGGGCTTTGGGCTGGTGGCGGTGGCACGCAGGGCGCTC
>JANXCW010000057.1 GCA_025059775.1 Armatimonadota bacterium | reverse complement strand
AAGCAGGGCCGAATCCCGGGGAGGGATCGTTAAGAGTGCAACCGGGCAACCTGGTTTTATGGGGAGGGGGATAAGGAACGCCGATGATCGGAAGGCCCGCCCGGGGTTCTGGCCTGATGTTGACAGCAGGCGGGGAATCCGGTATATTAAAAATGCAGCGGGCTTGGGGTCGACGGGATGGTGCCCGTCCCCCAGGAGGCATCTTGACAAACGCCCGGGGTTGTGTTATAAAATAAGGTGCGTTTAGATCCTGGACAAGCGATCGGTGGCGGGGCGCACGGCCGATGAACATCGAAGCAGGCCCGCTCCACCGTTATAGGGGCTGATCCCTATAGCGGTTTATGTTGTCTTCCGCACCTTAACAACTGAATTGTGGCAGGAAGTCCGGGGGCGTCTGGCAGAAGTCTTGCGGTCGGACCTTACACCCCGGGAGGTCAACCTCCTGGGGATATAAGAGCCGACGGAGAGTTTGATCCTGGCTCAGGGTGAACGCTGGCGGCGTGCCTAA
>JANXCW010000056.1 GCA_025059775.1 Armatimonadota bacterium | reverse complement strand
ACCTGCAGTCGTTTTTTGGGATGAAGCGGAGATCCACGGGCGGTTGGAGCGGATGCTGGTGCGCAGCTTCCATCGGGTGGTGGAGGTGGCGGGCGACCCACGTGGATCCGCGCACCGCGGCCCTCGTCCGGACCATCCAGCGGGTCAGGGACGCGCTCCTGACCCTCGGGACCTACCCGTAAGCGGAGATGGGGAGGGGGTACCCCCTCCCCACGCTCACGCCTCCACGGGCGGGCTACCGTAGGTGTAGAAGGTCTCCGGAAGACGGCCGCCGAACCAGATGGTGCTACGCTCCAGGTCGCTTTCGTTGGAGACGTCCCACACCACGGTCTTCCACGTGGGGTCGAAGATCAGGTACCCCGTGTCCCCGAACAGCTCCACGCGGTTTCCGCCGGGCTCGAACACGTACAGGAAGTAAGCCTGCGTGGTGCCGTGCTTCCCGGGGCCTGCTTCGATGGGGATCCCGTAGTCCGCGCACACGTCCGCCAGATCCGACAGGTGCTGTGGG
>JANXCW010000055.1 GCA_025059775.1 Armatimonadota bacterium | reverse complement strand
AGCACTCCCTGGGCACCCTGTATGCTCTCCGCTATGAGCGCAGCGGGGAGGAGGCCCACGCCCGACGGGCCGAGGAAAATTTTACCAGTGCCCTGGAAGTCCGCCGCCGCGAGACCGCTCCGTCCGATTGGGCAATGACCCAGCACTCCCTGGGCACCCTGTTCTATCGCCGCTATGAGCGCAGCGGGGAGGAGGCCCACGCCCGACGGGCCGAGGAACATTTTACCCGCGCCCTGGAGGAATACCGCCGCGAGACCGCTCCGTCCCAATGGGCGACGGTTCAGCACTCCCTGGGTAACCTGTTTCTGAGCCGCTATGAGCGCAGCGGGGAGGAGGCCCACGCCCGACGGGCCGAGGAACATTTTACCCGCGCCCTGGAGAAATACCGCCGCGAGACCGCTCCGTTTCAGTGGGCGACGGTTCAGCACGCCCTGGGCACCCTGTTCTATCGCCGCTATGAGCGCAGCGGGGAGGAGGCCCACGCCCGACGGGCCGAGGAACATTTTACC
>JANXCW010000054.1 GCA_025059775.1 Armatimonadota bacterium | reverse complement strand
GGCAAGGTACGTCCGTCCAGCACCTGCCAGACCCCTCCTGCTTCCTGCTTTGTCTCGGGGTCCTCCCCCAGCCTCTCTCCGGCCACCGCAGCCAGCACGGGCCGGCCTGTGGCCTTCTCCAGCCGGGCCGCCCGCTCCCGCGCCCGGCGCACGTCGTGCGCGGTGACCGTACTGGAGACCTCCGCCAGCAGGTAGACCTCCTCGCCGTCCCGGAGGCCGTAGACGACGACGTCCGCTTCGAGCACCTCCGCCCGGTCCTCCGGGGTGATCCGTCCCGCATCCAGGGCGTCGTCCAGCAGCATCCCCAGGGTCTGATGGTCCACAAGGCGAATGCGGCGCAGAATCCGCTGGAAGTAGGAGGCGGCCCGCTCCCGGTACCGGCGCTCCAGGTTCTCCCCCTTCAGGGCACCTACGGTATCCACCAGGGCCTTCACCGTCCTCTCCGTCTCAGCCTGGGCCTGGGCGAGGGCCCGGAGTTCCTGCTCGGTCTGGGCCTGGGCTTCGGCAAGCCTGGCAAGGGCCTGTTCCAGACGGTCGGCC
>JANXCW010000053.1 GCA_025059775.1 Armatimonadota bacterium | reverse complement strand
TGTCAAAGCCCAGACTTGACCATTATGTAACTTTGGGATAGATGGGTGCCATGACTCTTCGTGAGGCGCTATCCCAGATCCCCGACCCTCGGGCTAGCAACCGGCAGTACCCTCTCTGGAGCCTTTTGGCCCTGATCCTGGTGGCCTTTTTGAGCCGCGTGGACTCCCTGCGCGGGGTGGAACGCTTTGCCCGCACTAACTCCCACCTTCTTCCCCACCTAGGCCTCCGTAAGGCCCCGGGCCACACCCGCTTGACCACCTTCCTCCATGGCCTGGACCCCCAGGCCTTGGGACAGGCCCTCCGCCAGGTTTTCCCCGAGGCGGACCTGGAGGAGGTCCTGGTGGTGGATGGGAAGACCCTGAGGGGAAGCGACAAAGGGAAGAGCTCCCAGGTCAAGCTGGTGGAGGTCCTGGCCCTCCACCTGGGCACCACCCTGGCCCAGGCCAGGGCGGAGGGCAGGGAGGACAAGGCCCTCCAGGACCTCTTGGAGCACCTTGGGGCCGAGGGGTTGAAGGGGAAGGTGGTGGTGGGGGATGCCGGGTA
>JANXCW010000052.1 GCA_025059775.1 Armatimonadota bacterium | reverse complement strand
GAGGTTCTCGTCCAGTTGCGTCGGCAGCGTGTGCCTGCGCGTGCGCGCGCCTTCAGGCAAGACAGGATAGTATGGAGTCAAATCTACGGGGTCGCGCACCTCGTCGGAGACGCCCCTGTCGATCACGAGATAGTCGCCTGCCTGCAGGGTGTCCAGCGTCTTCCACGCGAGGCGGGGTTTGCCCGTGTTGTCGGCAAGGCACACCAGCACTGGGTGATTGGGCGTGCCCGTGAGTTCGAAGCCGTAGCGCGTGCGGATGCGCAGCGTGGGATGCTCGCCGCAATCGAACCATCGCGAGGCGTGCTGCATGCGTCCCCCTGCGGCGCGCACCTGCAGGCTTATTGGCTCTTGCTCTGCAAGTGCACTGATGGGGATTAGCCCACGCTCCGTGCGCACCAGCGCGTCGCCCGTGAGGCAGTAGCGCATCGCAGCAGGCGGGTCGCCATCCACACTCCCGAAGTTGCCCTGTCCGTCCACCAGCGGGTAGCGCATGTTGAAATCCTGCGCCATGCGTACCAGCGTGGGGTACACCACCTCCTGCCCGT
>JANXCW010000051.1 GCA_025059775.1 Armatimonadota bacterium | reverse complement strand
AGCCTACCTATGAGGGATTGAAACCGTACGCAATATCCCCGTCCGCGGGGATGTACTCCCCGTTCAGAGCCTACCTATGAGGGATTGAAACGTGAACATGCCCACACCTCCTTGGAGTTTTGCCTAACGTTCAGAGCCTACCTATGAGGGATTGAAACTGAGAGAACGCTATTGTCTACTCCAATCACGTCAGTGTTCAGAGCCTACCTATGAGGGATTGAAACGCGAAACGTAGCGGACCCGAAGAACCTCGAGGTCCTCGTTCAGAGCCTACCTATGAGGGATTGAAACTAAAAGACTCCTCGCAATCAACGGAATTTCACTCAGAGTTCAGAGCCTACCTATGAGGGATTGAAACGAGGACTCGAAGGTTATCGAGTCCTTGCTGAGGCAGGCGTTCAGAGCCTACCTATGAGGGATTGAAACGCTCGTGGGAAAGGTCGAAGCCTTCCGCTTCGACCTGTTCAGAGCCTACCTATGAGGGATTGAAACATCTACAGAGGGGCTACCAAACAGGGAGATAACGTGTTCAGAGCCTACCTATGAGGGATTGAAACCGGGCTATTGAAACGTGGAGACC
>JANXCW010000050.1 GCA_025059775.1 Armatimonadota bacterium | reverse complement strand
ACATCTACAAACTCGACCCAGAAAGGAGAAGACAGCTCGGCATAAGGGAGCTGCCCGGCTCGCTGCGGGAAGCCGTAGAAGAGCTTCTGAGCGACAGAGATTTTCTCAAGCCTGTTTTCAGCGATGACTTGATCGAGGTTATGACGGAGCTGCAGTTGAAGGCTTTCATCGACGTGACCACGAAGCCGCATCCCTACGAGTTTTACCTGTACTTCGACGTGTGATACACATGGTCAAGGCCTACGTCTTGGTTTCGGCCAAGCCGGGAACATCCGAGGACATCGTAAACTTCTTGAAGAAGGCTTCAGAGGTGAAAGGAGTTGTTTCCGCTGATTCCGTGTTCGGGCGATACGACGCCATAATAACTCTCGAAACCGAAAACCTCGAAATGCTTTCCCAAGTTTTATACAAAGTGATCGAGAAAATCCCCAACGTGGTCAGGACGGAGACCTGCATCGTGATGTTCAGCGGGAACAGACGATGACCAAGGTTTTTGCCTACGTACTTGTGAGAACCGAACCCGGCACTTCGCATCAAATAGTCTCTATGAGGACTATGCCGGGAGTTCTTCTAGCCCATA
>JANXCW010000049.1 GCA_025059775.1 Armatimonadota bacterium | reverse complement strand
CTGACCGAATCCGCGGAGGGACATCGAACTCGGCCAGCACGGCGGGTATCCACTCCACCGCCGGCACCACCTTGGCTTGGAACGAATCCTCGTCCCAAGCCGGGCGGTATGAGTGTACTACCACGAACCGCCCGCCACGGGTGCGGTATATCCGCACCTCGTGGCGCTCGGAGGGCCCCCGTGGGCCCTCCACACGGGTGAGCAGCGTCCCCTCGAAGCGGAGGGGACGCCCCCCATCAGTTCGCCTGACGACGATCTGCGACGGCTTCATCTCGATCACCTCCCTTGCTTGGGGATTTCGACTTACTTCCACGGCCATAAAAGAGTCCAGAGCCTACCTATGAGGGATTGAAACGTCCACGTACACCAGCACCCACGGACAAAGAACTAGGCCCCGGCCAGGTTCGGCCGGGGCCTAGAAGACTGCGTGGAGAACGGCACAAGAAACCACAAAGGACAGGGGTGCCATAACCGGCCCGTCAACAGTGGTGGAGGGGGGGGTGCACCAAGTTAAAAGCCTACCTAAGAGGTGATGAAAAAGCCGTAAAAAAACACAAGAGAAGAACAGAATAAAGGGTAACATCCTA
>JANXCW010000048.1 GCA_025059775.1 Armatimonadota bacterium | reverse complement strand
AGGATGTTGATGACGCCTTCGAACTCGGTGTCGATGTACTTGATGCGTCCCCAGCGGTTGCGGATGGCGACAGTGATATTGCCTTCGGTGCCGTACATGAGCGCGTGGAACTGCGCCTCGGTGAGGTCTTGCAGGGGCGTGTCGAGGGTGAAACCGAGCCGTTTGGCGACGCCGTCGAGCATGGCAAGGCGCCAGTCGGTCATTTCCCCATCGCGTTTGACAAACGGCAGCAAGGCGCCCTGTCGGATCGATTTCGAGCGGTCGGGAGCGATCAGGTCGGGGTCAAATTCTGTTTTCGTGCCTAAGCCGGTGCATTCGGGGCAGGCTCCATAGGGGCTGTTGAAGGAGAAGTTGCGCGGCTCCAGCTCGCCTACGCTAATGCCGCAGTCGGGACAGGCGAAATGTTCCGAAAAGAGCAGTTCTGTCCCGGCTTCGACGGGTTCGCCTGCGATTTCCCATCTTGGCGGCATCTCCCCTCACTCCTCCCCGTTCCCGATTAGGGAAGAAGGCGCAGGGGCGAGCAGACCTCGCCCCTGCCTCTCACGATTCGCCATTTGCGCGCTTGCGTCGGGCGCGTTTCGGCTTGCCTTCCGATTCGGGCG
>JANXCW010000047.1 GCA_025059775.1 Armatimonadota bacterium | reverse complement strand
CTTTGGCCAGATAAGGGCTACGGGCGGGCCGTGGGGAGAAGCCAATTTTTTATGAATTGGGCAGATTTCATAGGACGGCCCCCTCAGCCCCAAAAAGTCTTCCAGCCTTCAGGTTAACCAGCGCTTCCGACGCTTATACCATTTGGCTTCGCGGAATCGTTTGCGAGCCCCCAGCTCCGTCAATCCAAGATAGAACTCCCGGATGTCCGGGTTATCTCGGAGGACGGCCGCCGGCCCTTCCATCACCACACGGCCGTTCTCCAGGACATAGGCATGTTGGGCGATCTCCAGAGCCAGCCTGGCGTTCTGTTCCACCAGCAGGATGGCAATGCCTTGCTCCTGATTAAGCCGCGTGATGATCTCCATGATCTCCTGCACGATGAGAGGGGCCAGGCCCAGGGAGGGTTCGTCCAGGAGCAGCAGTCGAGGGCGGGTCATCAGGGCCCGACCGATGGCCAGCATCTGTTGTTCTCCTCCGCTGCAGAACCCTGCCATCCGGTTCCGGATGGTCTTGAGATGCGGGAAGTAGTGATAAACCAGCTCCAGCCGTTCCGAGATGCGCCGCTCATCCCCATGATGAGCCCCCACTCGCAGGTTCTCCTCC
>JANXCW010000046.1 GCA_025059775.1 Armatimonadota bacterium | reverse complement strand
GGGGGACGGGCAGCCTGCCCAGCTACCACATCCCAGGACCCGACGCCGCTCCGGAGGTGGACTACCTCCGCGAGGCATACAACGTCGAGCAGGTGTACCCGTTCCTGCACAGCGTGCACGGGACCTTCTCCATCGGCCCCGGACACGTGGTGTTCGCGGGGATGGGAGGCGAGATCGTGGACAGCACGGCGCGGACCCGGGAGGAGGTGGGCCGTCTCCTCTACGAGGCTTGGGAGGCGGAGCTCAAGGACCCCCAGCTGGTGGTGGTTCGCGGCCCCGAGTTGCGTGGGGAAACCCTCGGAACCTCCCTCGTAGTGGCCCCTGGGTTCCTCGCTCAGGGGTCCGCGGCGCTGTTCGACCTGAGGGAGCGAAGGGTGGAGCGGCTGGTGCTGGCGTAACCTGAACGGCGCCGGCGGACGCTCACACGTTGGCGCGCGAAACGTGGTGGTGGGCCGTGAGGGACTCGAACCCCCGACGCCCGGGTTAAAAGTGCGTCGAGACAATTTCCGCTGTTGACCCCGTGTGCCCGGAAGTGCCGTCCTGTGCGGCTTCCAGCCCTCCGCCTTTCCCTCCCGACACCGCTATTCACCCCCGTTTTCGCCGCGTGTGTCGGCAAACTGTCGGCAACTGTTACGATGAGGCTGCCCATGCAGGAGAAGGCGGACAGACCAGAGCTGACGGTCCCAGAGCTGACGGTCCAGCGGGTCTACTCGGTGGC
>JANXCW010000045.1 GCA_025059775.1 Armatimonadota bacterium | reverse complement strand
GGGGATTTCGACTTACTTCCACGTTCAGAGCCTACCTATGAGGGATTGAAACGAAGAAGAGAAGAAGAGAACACGGACAAAAGAGAGGGTTCAGAGCCTACCTATGAGGGATTGAAACCGGGGATGTACTCCCCGCGGTGCACGGGCACCCCCAGGGTTCAGAGCCTACCTATGAGGGATTGAAACGAGGAAGGTCGCCAGAGGGCACGCTCCCGGGTGGGAGTTCAGAGCCTACCTATGAGGGATTGAAACCATAGCAGCATCGAAGTAGCCTAATTCCTTCGCGGGTTCAGAGCCTACCTATGAGGGATTGAAACACCAACATGATGAACCATGTATGCTGCATTTTACACCGTTCAGAGCCTACCTATGAGGGATTGAAACCCTCCTTCCCGGATTTTGCCTAACTTCCGGGACTCTAGTTCAGAGCCTACCTATGAGGGATTGAAACTCGCATAGATCTTCATTGTGTCACCTCCCTTAGCTTTGTTCAGAGCCTACCTATGAGGGATTGAAACGTAGATCATCCGCCAGCCTCCGCTCTCCCTCAGCTCCCGTTCAGAGCCTACCTATGAGGGATTGAAACGGCTCAGGGGTCCAGCGGAGGGCCCAGCCCCCGCCGTTCAGAGCCTACCTATGAGGGATTGAAACACACGATAACTACCATGCCTAGGAGTGCTCCAGCAAGTTCAGAGCCTACCTATGAGGGATTGAAACTAGAGAAA
>JANXCW010000044.1 GCA_025059775.1 Armatimonadota bacterium | reverse complement strand
GACGACGCTCGTCTGCTTCGAAACTATCTCATACACTTTGGTCGAAAGCTCCTCCAAACTGTTTGCGGAAACAACCAAAACCGCGTCGAAGCGACCGAAGACGCTGTGTGCCAAAACCACTCCCGGCATAGTTCTCAGCGAAACTATCTGATGCGAGGTCCCGGGCTCGGTTCTTACGAGAACGTAGGCAAAAACTTTCGTCATTTTTTGTTCCCACTGAACATTACGATGCATGTTTCCGTTCTGACGACGTTGGGAATCTTCTCGATCACTTTGTAGAGAACTTGCGAAAGCATTTCAAGATTTTCGACGTCGAGAGTTATGATAGCGTCGTAACGACCGAAGACCGAGTCGGCGGAAACAACACCCTTGACCTCCGATGCTTTTCTGAGAAAGTTTACGATCTCCTCGGAAGTTCCCGGCTTCGCCGAAACCAGAACATAGGCCTTGACCAAGGCGATCACACGTCGAAGTACAGGTAGAATTCGTAGGGATGAGGCTTCGTTGTGACGTCGATGAAGGCCTTTAACTGCAGTTCGGTAATTGTGTCGATCAAGTCGTCGCTGAAGACGGGCTTGAGAAATTCTCGGTCGCTGAGAAGTTCTTCAACGGCTTCGCGGAGGGAGCCGGGCAGCTCCCTTATGCCCAGTTGTTTTCTGCGTTCTGGGTCGAGTTTGTAGATGTCCTCGTTGACGGGGTCGCCGGGGTCGATCTTCCTCCGTATTCCGTCTGCCCCGGCCGCTGCCA
>JANXCW010000043.1 GCA_025059775.1 Armatimonadota bacterium | reverse complement strand
GGAAGTAAGTCGAAATCCCCAAAGGGAGGTGATGTTTCAATCCCTCATAGGTAGGCTCTGAACGGAAAGTTCGTAGTAACGCACGCGCATCACCTCGCCGTTTCAATCCCTCATAGGTAGGCTCTGAACGAGGACCTCGAGTGCCTCGAGGTGCGCTATGTGAACAGTTTCAATCCCTCATAGGTAGGCTCTGAACCAGGGCCGCCGCGCGGTGCGGCGCGCGGTCCTTCGTGTTTCAATCCCTCATAGGTAGGCTCTGAACCCCCATGGCAAGAGTTATCCATTTCACCCAACGTGCTGTTTCAATCCCTCATAGGTAGGCTCTGAACAGTCAGACAAAAACGGGAGGTGATGGTGATGTTCACGTTTCAATCCCTCATAGGTAGGCTCTGAACCTCTATACGATCCACAGGTATTGAAATCACTGGCAGGTTTCAATCCCTCATAGGTAGGCTCTGAACCACTGGACATGCCTTCCAGGCGTGGTTGGAGAAAAGGAGTTTCAATCCCTCATAGGTAGGCTCTGAACGGAGGAGAAAATGAATACCTATCCTGAAGTCATTATGGTTTCAATCCCTCATAGGTAGGCTCTGAACAGGAGCCGTTCCACCGATAGCGATTCAAGATTTTCTGTTTCAATCCCTCATAGGTAGGCTCTGAACCCGTGGAAGTAGGTCAAAAAGCAGGGAGGTGAAGGTAGTTTCAATCCCTCATAGGTAGGCTCTGAACCTAGAAAGGTGATCCAGGAGGCGCTGG
>JANXCW010000042.1 GCA_025059775.1 Armatimonadota bacterium | reverse complement strand
TGGCAGCACAACCGTGCGCAGGTTAGCTTGGCGGCGGCTGAGCTGAAAGCCGAGTTAGAGCAGTTAGTGGCGATGCCTCATCAGTCGCTGCAGGGCGAACGCAACCCCAGCGTGTTCCGCGCCTACAAAGCCCAGATGCTAAACGGCTTCGACCCGATGCATGGGGGCTTCGGCAGCGCGCCCAAGTTCCCGCCTAACACCGCCCTACCCGTGCTACTACATATGGGCGTAGAGTGGGGCGATGAGGAATGCGCCAGTATGGCGCTGATCACGCTGATTCAAATGGCACACGGTGGGATTCACGACCATATCGGTGGTGGCTTCCATCGCTACTCCACTGACGAGCGCTGGTTGGTGCCGCACTTTGAGAAGATGCTCTACGACAACGCCCAACTGAGCTGGGCATATGCGCACGCCTACGCGATGACTGATGATCTGTTGTTTGCGGAAACGGCTCAGCGCACACTGGATTGGATGCTGCGCGAGATGCGCCTGCCTGAGGGAGCGTTCGCCAGCGCGTTGGATGCTGACACCCCCGAAGGCGAAGGCTACTACTACACTTGGACTCAGCGCGAAATCTACGAGACGCTTCCGCGCGAGGAGGCAGATTTGTTTTGCTTGGTCTACAACATCACGCCTGAAGGTAACTACGCCGAGGAAGCTACCCACCAGCGCAACGGACGCAACATTCCGCACCTCACCAAGTCGATTGAGCAACTGGCGACCGAGCTTGACATAGATCCTGAGGACTTGCACGAACGCCTTGCCGATATCCGTGCGCGCCTG
>JANXCW010000041.1 GCA_025059775.1 Armatimonadota bacterium | reverse complement strand
TGGGCCTTCACCCTCTCCACGGCCGCATAGAGGATCTCGCCCCGGCTGGCCGCAGGCGTGTCCCACCAACCGGGGAAAGCCTCGTGGGCCGCGCATACCGCCTCGTCCACCTCCCGCTCCGTGGCCAATGGGACGGTATCCACCACCTCCCCAGTAGCCGGGTTGATCACGGGAAAGCGCTCCAAGCCAGGAAAAGCCGACTCTTTACCGCCAATGAACATCTCCGCCATCTCCCTCACCCCATGCGTTGCCGGAGAATCTCCGGATCTTCCCTAAGCCGCTTGGCATCCACACACTCGGTGATCCTTCCCTGTTCTATGAAGTAGACCCGGTGGGCCATGCCCAGGGCGAATGAGGCATTCTGCTCGGCCAAAAGGATGGTTTCCCCCTGACGGGCAATCTCCACCAGGATCTCCCCCACGTGGCGCACCAGGAGGGGCGAAAGCCCCTCGGTGGGCTCGTCCAGGAGGAGTACCCTGGGGTTGCGCAGGAGGGCCCGGGCAATGGCCAGCATCTGCTGCTCCCCTCCTGAGAGCACCGTGGACGGAGCGTGGCGCCGTTCGCGGAGCCTGGGGAAAAGGGCATAGACCTTCTCCAAGGTCCAACGGCCTGGACGCTGGGCCAGGAGCAACTCCTCCTCCACCCGGAGCCCGGGGATCATCTGCCGGCCCTGGGGGACGAGGGCCAGGCCGGCGTGGGCCCGGGCCAACGCCCCGGGCGGCAGGGGTCTACCGCCCAGGAGAACCTCCCCCTGGATGGGGAGGAGGCCCATGATGGCGTGGAAGAGGGTGGTCTTGCCCATG
>JANXCW010000040.1 GCA_025059775.1 Armatimonadota bacterium | reverse complement strand
GCCATCGGGAACAGCCGTACCAACTCGGTTTCAATCCCTCATAGGTAGGCTCTGAACCAAAAGGAGGTGACGGCAATGCAGGAGCAAGTCCTAGTTTCAATCCCTCATAGGTAGGCTCTGAACCACCGCCAGAGGGGAATCCTCCATTACCACCACTACGTTTCAATCCCTCATAGGTAGGCTCTGAACGGGAGCTGTCGGAGATCCTGCAGAGGACACCACCAGGTTTCAATCCCTCATAGGTAGGCTCTGAACCCTCCTCAGGCGTGCGGCCGCGCGCGATGATTCCGCGTTTCAATCCCTCATAGGTAGGCTCTGAACAGGTGGGAATATGTTCAGCGGTCACGAGTTTCGCCACGTTTCAATCCCTCATAGGTAGGCTCTGAACGCCGTGGAGTATCACCCACACTGCGTGTGGGAGGAGGGTTTCAATCCCTCATAGGTAGGCTCTGAACCCTCCTTAGCTTTTTGACCTACTTCCGCGACCATAAGTTTCAATCCCTCATAGGTAGGCTCTGAACGGGGGCCCGGTACCGCCAGCTGCTGGCCCGTTGTGAGGAGTTTCAATCCCTCATAGGTAGGCTCTGAACGAATATGTAAGGTATGTGGGCCCAGTCCGACAGGACGTTTCAATCCCTCATAGGTAGGCTCTGAACCTGGGGAAGGCCGCAAGACACAGAGCGGCTACTGTTGTTTCAATCCCTCATAGGTAGGCTTTGAACGGCGCGCGCGCGAGAGCGGGGCGGCGGGGAGGGCTGGGTGCAATCCCTCATAGGTAGGCGCTGGCCTCCCCGGCACCCGAGCGCGGGG
>JANXCW010000039.1 GCA_025059775.1 Armatimonadota bacterium | reverse complement strand
AGCTCCTCGGCGGCGGGGCGGGTTTCCGCCAGGATCCCTAGCCAGGCGAAGGGATAGGTTTTTTGGTGGATCCGGGCCCCGGGGATGTACCTGCGGGCCAGGCTGTGGGAGCCATCGGCCCCCACGGCGAACTCCGCGGCCAGCCTCTCTTCCTTTCCTTGAGGGGTGCGGAAGACCAGGACCGGAGCCTCTCCCAGGTTTTCCAGGCCCACCACCTCGTGCTCAAAGAGGATCTCCCCCCCGGCCTCCAGGTGACGCTGGATCATGTCCCGGACCAGGTACTGCTGTCCGTAAACCCAGATGCTCCGTCCGGCCAGGGCGCGGAAGTCCAGGTGGAGCAGCCCTCCGTCAAAGGCCAGGTAGATGCCCCCGTGTTCCAGCCCTTCCCTGAGCATGCGTTCCCCCACCCCGGCTTGCTTGGCCATCTCCTTGGTACCCCACTCCAGAACCCCGGCCCGGATGCGGTGGGGGCTGGTTTCCAGGTACTCCCGGCTTTTGGCCTCGAGGACCACGGTTTCCACCCCCGCCTGGCGCAGGAGGTGGGCGAGGAGGAGCCCGGCAGGCCCGGCGCCGAAGATGGCCACCTGTACCCTACGCATCCTCCCCTCCAAAGAGGACCAGGTCGGAGAAGGGGCGCACCTCCACCCCTTCCTCCTCCGGGCCATAGGGGGTCTGGAGGAGCCGGGAGAAGGTTTCCACGGTCTGCCAGGTAAGGGCCTCCAGCTCCAAGGGGTCCAGGTCAATGCTGTACCCAAGCCGCGGAGCAGAGATGCGCAGGCGCTCCCCGTTTCCCGTCTGCACCTTCTCTATGGTTACGCTGGTGAACTCGTTG
>JANXCW010000038.1 GCA_025059775.1 Armatimonadota bacterium | reverse complement strand
ACTCATACCGAAGACTAGTGCCTGGATACGAAGCACCGGTTTTCATCGCGTGGAGTAGGGCCAACAGGTCCGCGAACGTTCGAGTTCCCGTTTACTACAGAGGCGAAGCAGCGAGAAAAAGCAAACGAATTGAGTTCAGAACTCCCGACCCCTCATGCAACCCCTACCTCTGTTTCGCGGCGATAGCAGCTGCCGGAGCGGACGGAATACGTCGAAAAATCGACCCCGGCGACCCGGTTAACGAAGACATCTACAAGCTCGACCCAGAACGAAGAAAACAGCTAGGAATACGGGAGCTCCCAGGCTCTCTGAGGGAAGCTGTTGAAGAAGTTCTCAGCGACCGGGAATTTCTGAAGCCGGTGTTCAGCGACGACCTCATCGAAACGATGACTGAGTTACAATTGAGGGCTTTCATCGACGTGACCACAAAGCCCCATCCCTACGAGTTCTACCTATACTTCGACGTGTGACGGGTTTGCTCAAGGCTTATGTTTTGGTTTCCGCTAAACCTGGGACATCCGAGGAAATTGTCAATTTCCTGAAGAAGGCTTCCGAGGTTAAAGGAGTCGTGGCTGCCGACTCCGTCTTTGGCCGTTACGACGCAATCATTACCCTCGAAGTTGAAACACTTGAGATGCTTTCACAGGTGCTCTACAAGGTGATCGAGAAAATTCCGAACGTGGTTAGGACCGAGACCTGCATCGTGATGTTCAGCGGGAACAGGAAATGACGAAGGTATTCGCCTACGTTCTGGTGAGAACTGAGCCTGGCACCTCGCATCAGATAGTTTCCATGAGAACCCTTCCCGGAGTAATTCAAGCGCACAACGTCTTCGGCAGATTCGACGCGGTCCTCGTCATC
>JANXCW010000037.1 GCA_025059775.1 Armatimonadota bacterium | reverse complement strand
CCCCGTCCCTGCCGCAATGCCTGTTCGACATCAAAGCCACAGCCGTCGTCCTCCACGATCACAGAGAGCAGACGCGGTGATGCCTGAAGCAGCACGCTGATCCGCTGACATTTGGCGTGCCGGGCGGCGTTGGTCAGGGCCTCCTGCACAATCCGGTAAACAGCGGTCTCGATCGTCGACGGGATTCGACGTTCATTCAGGCCCACGACCTGCATTTCCACCTCGATGCCGAACCGCTCCCGATAATCCCGGATGTAGCGCTCCAGCGCCGCGACCAGGCCCAGATCGTCGAGCACTGAAGGCCGTAGTTCAAAGGCCAGACGTCGCACCCGGTTCAGGGTCTGGTCCACCAGCTGGTAGAGATCCTCCAGGCGGGACCTCAGGGTATCGGGATCCAGGGTTTGCTCCAAGTTCCGTAATCCGACCCGTAGCGAAGCCAGGGCCTGGCCGGTCTCATCGTGAAGCTCCCGGGCGATGCGACGGCGCTCCTCCTCCTGGGCCTCGATGATCCGTTGAAGGTAGAACGCTCGCATCTGCTCCTGCTGGGCAAGCTCTTCCACCATGTTATTAAAAGCCTGCGCCAGCGCTCCGAGCTCATCCTTGGCCCAGACCGCAGCGCGGGCGCTGAAATCCCGTCGGGCGACCCGCTCGGTCATCGCCACCAGATCCCGGATCGGTCGGACGATCAAATGGGTAAGTACCAAGGCGATGCCGATGCTGAAGAGGGAGACCGCCATCGTGGTCAGCAACAGCCACGCAGTCACCGTGTTCACCGCCGCCCGTACCCCCGTATCCCGCAGGCCCAGCCGTAGCACCCCCGCCCGCCCTCGAAAGATCGGCGTCGCGATATCCCACACGATCCCTTCC
>JANXCW010000036.1 GCA_025059775.1 Armatimonadota bacterium | reverse complement strand
GCTTCTCGTCCAGCCAGAGCGAGCGGAGCTTCTGGCAGCACCAGCGCCAGGCGCGCGGAGGGTCAGGGTGTTGCCACGGGAAACGGTGAAAGTGGTCATAGAAGGCGTAGAAGCAGGCGTGGGCGAGGTCGGCGGCGTCGTCCGTACAGTGAGTCAGCCGGCACGCGCGATAGCCCAATCGCTGCAACCAGTCACTTTCTGTCCACTGGTCAGGGTTTTCGTGGCACATCGTCGCGCCCTCGTGTAGTGGCAGGATTCGGGCAGAAAGGGCAGATTCCTACGGGTCTATTGGATAAGCTAGGCTGAAAGCGGCATCGGACTCGCTCTCATGGGCAGACGGATTTGTTGCCCGAATTTCTCAGGCAATCCTTCCAAGAAGCAGGTATACTCATTATTAGCCGCGGGGGGTGCTGCCAACGGGCGGCTGAGATCTCCAGTTCGGAGAAACCCCTGGAACCTGATCCGGGTAATACCGGCGGAGGGAACGCGGCGTGATAGGTGGCTTGGGCATCTTGCCCGTGCATCACAGCCCGCCTTATCCCGCCTCGCCCCGCCCGAACCCCCGCGCAAGGAGGATCACCATGAACCGAGGGGACTATGTACGGGGCAGAACGGGCGTCGTGACCCAAATGCATTATGCCCGCCAGGGCATTATCACTGAGGAGATGCGCTTCTGTGCAGAGCGCGAGGGCGTTGACCCAGAGCTGGTGCGTCAGGAGGTTGCCCGCGGACGCGCCATCATCCCTGCGAATATCTATCACACCAGCTTGCAACCGACGGTTATCGGCAAGCGGTTCCGCACCAAAATCAACGCGAACATCGGCAGTTCGCCCCTTAGTGCGAGCGTGGAAGAGGAGCTGGAGAAGCT
>JANXCW010000035.1 GCA_025059775.1 Armatimonadota bacterium | reverse complement strand
AGATGCTTGCCAAGCGCCATCCGCTGGTACGCGAAGCGATTTATGAATCGATCCCTGCGAGGCAGCGTGCCCACCTGCATCGCCAAATTGCCGAACAACTGGAAGGGAACCACATCGCCCTGCCCGATGAGCAGCGCTGGCTGCACTGGAGGCGCTCGGAGCCAGACGAGACGGTGCTGGCACGGTTGTGGGACAGGTCTGAGCGATGAGGCAGCAGCACGCCTGCTAATGCAAGCCTACCGCGCAATGGGACGCCGCGCGGATGCCTTTCAAGTCTACGCCCGCTGCCAGAAAGCGCTGGCTGAGTTGCTGAACACAACGCCCTCCGAACCTACGCGCCAGCTGTATGAATCGATCCTGAACGGATGACCCTATCGGATTTTGTGGGCGGATAGGTCAGTGGGGGCAGCTGCCTCTCGATTCGCTCACGCTGAGCCTCCAGCCAGGGCGGTAGCACCAGCCGCTCGCCCAAATGCGCCATGTCCTCGTCCACGCTGAAGCCTGGTCCGTCGGTTGCCAGCTCGAACAGTACACCGCCCGGCTCAAGGAAGTAGACCGAACGGAACCAGAAGCGGTCGATCGCGGGCGTCGGCTGCAGACCCGCCTGTGCCACACGCTCACGCAGAGCGTTCAGGTGATTCTCGTCACGAGTACGCCAAGCGAGGTGATGCATGCCGCCCCTGCCCCACCGTCCGCGCGACAGTTTCGAGCGCACCTGCACATCGAGATAACCGAAGCCCCGCTCACCGGGCGCACCCACCTGAAAGCGATGCCACTCGCCCGCCTCGTCCACCTTGAGGAAGCCCAGTATCTCGGTCAGCACGCGCTCCGTCGCGCCTAACGACGCCACGCAAATTTGCGCCACATACAGCCCCCGAATCTGATGTTCAGGCGGCACAGGGCTAGCATC
>JANXCW010000034.1 GCA_025059775.1 Armatimonadota bacterium | reverse complement strand
TGGCACCTCCGGGTGGGGTTTGCCCTCCTGGAGGGCCCGCTGCCCGTCCCGGCAGAGGGTGCCCTCCCCCCGCCCTCCCGTTCCGGTCCACCGCCTGGGCCTGGCGGAGGGCCTCCGGGTCCCCCAGGCGCTGGGCTCTAAGGGCCCTGGCAGGGAAGGGTCGGTGGGAGGCCCTTGGCCACAAGGTAGGGCCCGTCTGGGGTCAGGAACGGTGCCCCATTCCCGTCCCCATCAACCCCCTCGAGGCCAAAACCGTTGCCCCTAACCCCGTACCGGCCCTACCCCTCCTAGGGGCCAAGGCCAGGTGGACCAGGGTATCCTTAATGAAAACCGTTCCCCCAAGGGACGCGGGAGCGGAAACCCCTGGGGGCCCTCGGGATCCCAACCCTTAGGGAGGTTGCATATGGAAGCGCTACTGGGCATCGCCATTCTTGTGGCCCTGGGCCTTCTCCTCACCTATAACGGCCTCATCGCCCGCAAGAACGCGGTGGAAAACGCCTTCGGCGCCGTGGAGGCCCAGCTCAAGAAGCGCTACGACCTCATCCCCAACCTGGTGGAGGCGGTGAAGCGGTACATGGCCCACGAGCGGGAGCTATTGGAGAGGCTCACCCTCCTGCGGGAGGAGGCCGAGCGGGCCAGGGCCAGGGGGAATGCCGAGGAGGAGTTCCGCCTCGAGGGGGAGGTGGGGAGGCTTCTGGGCCAGCTTCGCCTCCGGGCCGAGGCCTACCCCGACCTCAAGGCAAGCGGGAACTTCCTCCAGCTCCAGGCCGCCCTCACGGAGACCGAGGACTCCTTGGCCGCGGCCCGAAGGTTCTACAACCAGGCCGTGACCGACTACAACAACGCCATCGAGCAGTTCCCGGGCCTCCTCCTGGCCCGGCCCATGGGCTTGGTGCGGAAGCCCGTCTTCACCCTCCCCGAGGGGGAGCGGGAAAGGCCAGACCTCGGGGAGCTTTTCGGGAGGTAAGGGGTGGAGGAAAAGGTCCTGGAAGAGCTGGAAGGGCAGTTGGCCCCCCTC
>JANXCW010000033.1 GCA_025059775.1 Armatimonadota bacterium | reverse complement strand
CAGGCGGGAGGGATAGAGGGGTGTACTATCCGGTGATGTTGGATCTACGGGGTCGGCGGTGCGTGGTGGTGGGGGGAGGGGGAGAGGCAGAGCGGAAGGTGGCCCAGCTGCTGGAGGTGGGGGCGGAGGTGGTGGTGGTTGCTGGGGAGGTGACGGAGCGGCTGCGGGGGTGGGCCCAGGAGGGGCGGATTCGGTGGGAGGCCCGGGGGTACCGGTGGGGGGATCTTGCGGGTGCGTGGCTTGCGATCTCGGCTCCGGAGGATCGGGGGGTGAACCGGGAGGTGAGGGAGGAAGCGGAGGCGTTGGGGGTGTGGCTGAACGCGGTGGACGATCCTGCGCGCTGCAGTTTTCTGGTGCCGGCCGTTTACCGGCAGGGGGATCTGGTGGTAGCGGTTTCCACTTCTGGGAAGGCGCCGGCGCTGGCGGTGCGGATCCGGGACGAGGTTGCGGGCCGTCTGGGGCCGGAGTATGCGGCGTTTTTGGAGCTGGCTGGGGAGGTACGGGCGGAGCTGGTGCGGCGGGTGCCGGAGTTTGAGCGGCGGCGTGGGGTATGGTACCGGATTGTAGATTCCGAGGTGCTGGAGCATCTGCGGCGGGGGGCGGTGGGGTTGGCTCGGGCGCGGATGTGGGAGTTGGTGGAGGAGGGGGGATGACCGGCAAGGTGTATCTGGTGGGGGCTGGGCCTGGGGATCCGGAGTTGATCACGGTACGGGGGCTTCGGGTGCTGCGGGGTGCGGAGGTGGTGGTGTACGACCGGCTGGTGCACCCGGGGCTGGTGGCGGAGGCGCCTGCGCGTGCGGAGCGGGTCTTTGTGGGGGGGCATGGGGAGGGGGGTCGGCTGGCGCAGGAGGAGGTCCATCGGGTGCTGGTGGCGCGGGCGCGGGCTGGGAAGCGGGTGGTGCGGTTGAAGGGTGGGGATCCGTTTGTGTTTGGGCGGGGTGGGGAGGAGGTGGAGGCGCTGCGGGCGGCTGGGGTGCCGTACGAGGTGGTGCCTGGGGTGACGGCGGCGGTGGCGGTTCCTGGGGTGGTGGGGATTCCTTTGACGCACCGGGCGTACAGTTCTGGGTTTGGGGTGGTGACGGGGCATGAGTGTGGGGGTTCTTCGGATCTGGATTGGGGGGCTTTGGTGCGGATGCCGACCCTGGTGGTGTTGATGGGGCTGAGGCGGCTGGTGGAGGTTGTGGATCGGCTGCTGGTGCACGGGGCGGATCCTCAGACCCCTGCGGCGGTGATCAGCCGGGGGACGCTGCCGGACCAGCGGGTGGTGGTGGGGGGGCTTTGGGAGATCGCCCGGAAGGTGGCGGAGGCGGGGTTGCCTCCGCCCGCCACCCTGGTGGTGGGAAGGGTGGTGTG
>JANXCW010000032.1 GCA_025059775.1 Armatimonadota bacterium | reverse complement strand
GGGCTCCGGGAAAGTCCACCACGCTCCCAGTCTGCCGCTTGTGGCGCTGCACCGCCTCCAGGTTCAGCCCCTCGGGGCCGTAGACTCCGCCCTGAGAGTCGCTCACCGCCACCACCCGGGCCCCCATTTCGTGCAGCAGCCGGGCCACAAGCGCGCATCGCCGGCCCGTGGCATCCTCCCGGCCTACGGCCCCGCCCGCGGAGGTGGGCTTCCCGGTCACCACGACAGGGACGGAATAGCCCGGTGCATGCTGTAGGTGTCCATGATCCACGCCATGACCTGTGGGGTTGTCCTCACGTCCGGAGCCGGGATGTCGCTTTCGCGCCCATCAGGATGGTGATCTCCGTGGCGTACCGACGGATAAGCCGCTCGAGCTCCCCTGGGGAGAGTCGCTCAGGGTCGCACACCACCCGGCCCTTGGCTCCGTCGTACGGCAGCCCCGCCACCGCGCACTTCCACGTCATCCGCATGGCCAACGCCCCAACCTCGTAAAGGGTCACGCCCGGGTGATAGCGGATGCCGCCCTTGGTGGGGCCGAGGACCGTGCCGTGGTGCACCCGGTAGCCGGTGAAGATGCGTACCGATCCATCGTCCATCTTCACGGGGAAGTTCACGGTGAGCTCCCGTCGGGGGTACGTGACGAATTCCCGGATGCCCCGTTTGAGGGGTACGTACCGAGCCGCCCGCTGGAGCTGCTCCAGGGCCATCTCCCACGGGTCCGGCTGCGGTCGGAGAGCCGCCTACATTCTCCCTCCTCAGCTCCTGGAATCCCCTGGAGAGTTTTTCTGCCTGTGCTCCAAGAACTCCTGGAGCGCGACCGCGTTGTTGTGCAGGGGGTCCCGGGCACTGTAGAGCAACGTTACGTTTCCCCGGCTGGCGGCCTCCACCACTGGCCGCCAGGTCTCGGGGCGGGACTCGAGCTCCGCGAAGTATCGCCGCTTGAACTCCTCCCACTTCGCCGGGTCGTGCCCGAACCACCGTCGCAGGGCCTCGCTGGGAGCCACCTCCCGAAGCCACCCGTGTATCCGGAGATCCTCCCTCCGCATGCCCCTCGGCCAGAGACGATCCACCAAGTACCGCTCCCCATCATCGGGTTCCGCGGGATCGTAGGCGCGCTTTACCCGGATCATCCTCCTCCCTCCGGTTTTTGGACAGGCTTCCAGACCCACCGTTCCCCCGGCCATGGGCCTTCCGAGGCTGCGAGGCTCCACGGGGTTCAGACGGAGAGATCCACGCCACGTCCCTTGTGTTACCGTGGAACCCCCCGCACCAGCAGCACCGCGAGAGCCAGAACCACGAGGACGAACAGGGCATTCAGGCGGCCCACCCAGGCGGCTTGACGTCGCAAGGTCAGGGCTCGTTGCGCATCGGGGTTCCGATCCCGCAGCAGCCGCGTGCTCGCGGGTCCTAAGTAGAAGTCGTGCACCGCACTCAGCAGGATGGCGACCAGCACGAATCCCAGCTTCCACGCCAGCATCTGCCCGAAGGGGCTCTGCCAGAGCCTTCCCGTGAGAACGCTCTCCCAGCTCACCCCCCGGTAGGTCAGGTTCAGGA
>JANXCW010000031.1 GCA_025059775.1 Armatimonadota bacterium | reverse complement strand
CGACCTCCCGCTCAGCCGGGAGGACCTCGCGGGCCTCACGGGCACCACCTTGTACACCGCAAGCCGTATCCTGAGCCGGTGGGCACAGCAGGGGATCGTCTCCGCGGGGCGGCAGCGGCTGGTGATCCGAAAACCGCACGCGCTCGTGGAGATCGCGGAGGACCTCTCCTTGACGGAGGGCAAGGAGTCCTCCAGGGGAGAAGGATAGAATGCTTGCGGATGTACCACCTGAGCGTGTACGTGCACCTTCTGAGCGCGGTGGTGTGGGTGGGCGGGATGCTGTTCCTGGCCCTGGTGGCGATTCCCGTCCTGCGGAACCTGCAGGATCAACCTCGGGCGGAGCTGGTGGCCCGGATGGGCGAACGGTTCCGGCCCGTGGCATGGACCTGTATCGTGCTGCTGGTCGTTACCGGGATCCTGAACCTGACCTACCGGGGGGTGAGCTGGGAGAGCGTTCTCACGGGAAGGCTCTGGCAGAGCCCCTTCGGGCAGGTGCTGGCGTGGAAGCTGGGATTCGTGCTGGTCGCCATCCTGCTGAGTGCGGTGCACGACTTCTACCTAGGACCCGCGAGCACGCGGCTGCTGCGGGATCGGAACCCCGATGCGCAACGAGCCCTAACTTTGCGCCGGCAAGCCGCCTGGGTGGGCCGCCTGAATGCCCTGTTCGTCCTCGTGGTTCTGGGTCTCGCGGTGCTGCTGGTGCGGGGGGTTCCACGGTAACGCAGGGGACGTGGCGTGGATCTCTCCGTCTGAGCCCCGTGGACCCTCGCAGCCTCGGAAGACCCATGGCCGGGGGAGGGGTGGATCTGGAGGGTCTGGCCAAAAACCGGAGGGAGGGGGATGATCCGGGTAAAGCGCGCCTACGATCCCGCGGAGCCCGATGATGGGGAGCGGTACTTGGTGGATCGTCTCTGGCCCCGGGGCATGCGGAGGGAGGATCTCCGGATACACGGGTGGCTTCGGGAAGTGGCTCCCAGTGCGGCCCTGCGACGGTGGTTCGGGCACGACCCGGCGAAGTGGGAGGAGTTCAAGCGGCGGTACTTCGCGGAGCTCGAGTCCCGCCCCGAGACCTGGCGGCCAGTGGTGGAGGCCGCCAGGCGGGGAAACGTAACGTTGCTCTACAGTGCCCGGGACCCCCTGCACAACAACGCGGTCGCGCTCCAGGGGTTCTTGGAGCACAGGCAGAAAAACTCTCCAGGGGATTCCAGGAGCTGAGGAGGGAGAATGCAGGCGACTCTCCGACCGCAGCAGGACCCGTGGGAGATGGCCCTGGAGCAGTTCCAGCGGGCGGCTCGGTACGTACCCCTCAAACGGGGCATCCGGGAATTCCTCATGTACCCCCGGCGGGAGCTCACCGTGAACTTCCCCGTGAAGATGGACGATGGATCGGTACGCATCTTCACCGGCTACCGGGTGCACCACAGCACGGTCCTCGGCCCCACCAAGGGCGGCATCCGCTATCACCCGGACGTGACCCTCTACGAGGTTCGGGCGTTGGCCATGTGGATGACGTGGAAGTGCGCGGTGGCGGGGCTGCCGTACGGCGGAGCCAAGGGCGGGGTGGTGTGCGACCCTAAGCGACTCTCTCCGGGGGAGCTCGAGCGGCTTACCCGTCGGTACGCCACGGAGATCACCATCCTGATGGGCCCCGAAAGCGACATCCCGGCTCCGGATGTGGGGACAACCCCACAGGTCATGGCGTGGATCATGGACACCTACAGCATGCACCGGGGCTATTCCGTTCCTGCCGTGGTGACCGGGAAGCCCACCTCCGTGGGCGGGACCGTAGGCCGGGAGGATGCCACGGGCCGGGGATGCGCGCTCGTGGCCCGGGAGGCCGCGAAGGAAGTGGGCCTGCGACTGGAAGGATCTCGGGTAGCGGTGCAGGGATTTGGAAACGTGGGGTACCACACGGCCCGGCTGCTGCACGAAATGGGGGCCCGGGTGGTGGCGGTGAGCGACTCTCAGGGCGGAATCTACGACCCCGAGGGGCTGAACCTGGAGGCGGTGCAGCGCCACAAGCGGCAGACTGGGAGCGTGGTGGACTTTCCCGGAGCCC
>JANXCW010000030.1 GCA_025059775.1 Armatimonadota bacterium | reverse complement strand
GGTCCCGCCACTCGGGGTGCTGCTGGAGCAGCCGCAGCAGGTCCTGGAAGTCCTTCACGGTAAAAGGCATGGCAGGATCATTGTAGCGCGGGCAGGCCGGATCCGTCCGGCGGACGGCCCGGGTCCCTGCCATCCGGTCTAGCGGGTGGGCGAGGGGAGGAGGGGCTGCGGGAAGAGGATCCCGGTCTGTCCCACACCCACGGCCCCCACCGCCTGCGGGAAGGCCGTGAGCCAGGCCTCCAGCCACACGGCCTGATCCGCCCCCCGGTACGTGGCGCTCGCGGCCCAGCACTGCTGGTAGTAGTTCAGCTGGATGGTGTCGTGGAAGATCTGGCCGCTGAGCGCAGCGTACCGCCCTGTGTACACCACCTCCCACTGGTCGGACAGCCGCGCCCGCACCTGGGCTTCAACCGTGGCGAGGCTCCCCAGGGTCAGGTCGTACTGGGCCGCGGCAGCCAGGGTCCACCCGGGAAGCGGCAGCCACTGCACCTGCAGCACCACCGGATCCGGCAGCGCCCGGAGGAAGTTGTATGGGATTGCGAGGTCCGCGGTGAGGGTAGGGGCCTGGTAGGTGAGCCGCGCCTGCAGGGTGTTGATACGGGTGGGATCCCGGTCGAACTGGAAAGGGGTATCCCCGGCGACGTCCTTATAGGTGTAGGTCAGGCGGCCCAGAAGCTGCGGGCCGATCTGCTGGCTGACCCCGAGACTTCCGAACACCAGGGCCCGCAGGTTCCCGGTGGTGTAGTAGGACGTTCGGAGGGAGAGCTGGAGGTTTGCGGAGGTCTGCGGACTCAGGGTGTGGGTGCCGGAGAGGACCGCCTGGACGTCCAGCCGTCCCGCGGGGAGCGAGAGCATGCCCGTCCCTGAGGGGGTAGTCTCGACGTAGTAGCCCATGGAGCCCTGGAGCTGCAGGGAGAGATTGACGCTGCCCAGTCGGAGCGATTGAGGGAAGCCCGTGTAGAGGAGTTCGGGGAGCCGCGAGACCGAGGGGACGAGGTCTCCCGGGTAGGCCTCCCCCTCCAGGTCCACCCGCTGCTCCGCCACAAGCTGCAGGGTATATCCGGGCCTGGTGTACGTGAGCTCGAGCCGGGGCGTGGCTTCCAGATCCGTGAAGCTCGGACCACCCCGCTGGCTGGTGGGGATCTGCAGCCGGGCCGTGAGGTTGGGGGCCAGGGTCCGGTTGTACTGGAAGAGGGCGTTCAGGAAGTCCCCAGCAAACCCCTGCGGGGTGTCGTTGCGGGTGTAGGCGGCGAAGAGGTTAGCGGACTGTACAGGGTCGGAGTACACGGCGTCGAGGCTGGCGTACAGGGACCGCGTGAGGCTCCCGTCCGCCAGCTGCCGGCGGAACTCGTCGTAGAAGGCCCCCACGGCGAGTCCTCCTCCGAAATCGTGGCGGTGCTGCAGCCGCAGCCGAAGGTCGGAGCCAGCCACCTTCCGGTTCTGCAGGAAGTACACGAAGTAGTTTCCCTGGCCCCGGCTGTACCGCCACAGGTGCTCGACTCCACCGCCAAACCCGATTCGCTCCATCCAGTCCGTGTACACAAACCCCAGGTGCTCGTCGCTCAGGAAATACGTGGTAGTCATCTTAATGAAGAACCCCTCCTCCTCGCTGTAGCCCACAAGCGGCAGGATCCGGGTCTGCCGCGGCTCTCGAAGGAAGAGCAGGAAGAAAGGCAGGGTCAGGACCTTGACCCCGAAGAGATACAGGGAGACCTCCCGCATCACCACCCGATCCTGGGGGATGAACTCGATCTCCCGGGCCGCCAGCCTGTATGGAGCCCCCGGGTCGTCCAGGTCGCATGTGGTGACCTCCGCGTCGTAAAAGCACATTCGTTGTTCGGGGTTCCCCTCCATCCGGCCCGCCCGGATGTGGATTGGGTCTCGGACCAGGGGATCCCGCCACCGGGTCTCCGCGACCTCCAGGCTGCCGAGACGGGTGCGCAGGTTGTACGTGAGCTGCTCCGCGGTCACCACCTGTCCCGCGCTCTCGAGAACTACCCTTCCTCGGGCCACGAGCTCCATGGGCTCCAGTTCGAGCAGCACCTCCTCTGCCCGGAGGGTGAGCTCCTGGTACTCCACCACCACGTTGCCCCGGGCAGAGACCACCTGCCGGGCCCGGTCGTACCGGAGGTAATCAGCCCGGACCCGGATGGGGACTCCTTCCCCCTGGTCCTCCTGCGGGGAAGCAGGGGCTACCAGTGCGAGGGCCAGAAGGGTGGCGAGAAGGCTGATCCGGAGACGCAAGTCGGTTCCCTATGGGGTTGGTGGGGCTGCCCCGGGCTTCCACAGCCAGAGGCTCGGCGCTCCCTGCGGGTGCTGGGCCCACGGGTCTGCGAACGGGCCCTCCCACCCGAAGGGATCCACCCAGGCCGGGCCCCCGGAGTTCGTGCCATCCAGGCGGATGACCTCAAAGTGCAGGTGCGGCCCCGTGCTGCAACCCGTGTTTCCGGAAAGCCCGATCTGCTGCCCGGCCGCCACCCGCTGTCCTGTCCGTACGTCCACCCGGTCGAGGTGGTGGTAGCCCACCCGGAACCGAGTTCCGTCCGGAGCGATCACCAGGATCTCCACCGCGAGCTGGTCCGAGACGATTCGACCGAACCCGGGAAGAGGACAAAAGAAGGGGGACAAGGTACCCGCGGTCACCACCTCTCCCTCCGCCACCGCGAACACCGGGGTTCCCCGCCACAGCAGCCAGTCCCACCCCGTGTGGCCCTCGTTCCCGAACAGGAACCGGTTCCCCCGGAAGGTGAGGGAGTAGCCCTTGCCTGCAGGCTGCCCGGGATACTGGTGGTCGAAGACGTTGGTCACCCCGGGGTCACCCTGGAAGGGGCGGTCGAAGAGGGCCAGGGTGCGGTTTTCGGGCCTGGGCGTGGGGCCGCTTGGGGGCTCCAGTACGACCGTGTCCCCGCATCCCGAGGTCAGCAACGGGAGCCACAGCAAGCAGGCCACAAACCTCATGGCCGCACCGGGAAGGTGGTGTCCACGGCACCGTAGGCCTCGAAGGTGTCCTCCTTGAGGGAGACCACCACCCGCTCCGCTTCTAGCCACGCGCCGTCCTCCCGCTGCATGCGGGCCCGCCGGCCCACGAGGAGGATGATTCCGTTGCGGTCGTCGTACTCCGCCCGCTCCCCCACCGCGCTGCGCTTGCCCTGGGTCACCCGCACGTTGCCGGTGGCCACCGCGTCGCGGGTGCCGAGGTAGATCACGATGCGGTCCGCCTGGATGGTGGCCGGGGTTTCCAGGGCCTTTTTCTCCTCTTCCGTCTCCGGGGGCCGGGCGAGCCGCTCCCGCACCAGCCACTGCCCGCTACGCTGGTGGACCTCGGCCCTTCCCCGGAGCTCCATCCGATCGTCCTGTTCGGAATAGTGGGCCTCGTCCGCCCGGGCCTCCTTATCGACCTGCACGAGGCGCACCTCCCCTTCGGCCCGGGCCTCGTTGGTCTGCTGCCAGCGGAACCAGAGGGTCCGGGAAGCGGTGATGGTGGTGTCCTCCTTGGCGAGGGCTGCCACCACCCGATCCTGTTCCCGGCCCCGGGGCGGAGGCCCGCCCTTGCGTACGAGGCGTGCGGGGCCCCGCACCCGGGCCTCCTGCCTCGTGAGATCCGCCCACATGGCCTCGCCCTCAAGGGTGGAATCCTTGGTCTGGAGCCGTACGCTCCCCGTGGCGTCCGCGATCTTCTCCCGTACCCGGTAGGTGAGCCGGTCCGCGCGCAGGGTCTGGTCCGGCTGCACCACCACGACCTCCCCTGTAGCTTCCACCAACTGGTCCTGCAGCCGGTAGAGGAGCTCCCGTGCCCGGAGGGTCAGATCGGACTGCTGTACCACCACGCCCCCTGAGGCATGCACGACGCGGGGAGAGGCCTCGTACCGGACCGAGGGCGCGGAGAGGGTGGTGGCGCCCTGAACGACCCGCGCTTCTCCCTCTGCCCAGGCGGTGCGGGTCCGCTCGTGGTAGGTGAGGGTTGTGCTCGTGACCGTGACGTCGCCCAGCACGAGCCGCACGTTCCCGCGTGCCTCGAAGACGCCGTTGCGGGCGTCGTACCGGATCCGGTCCGCCTGCAGCCGACCCTGTCCGGACTCCGGGACCTGCATGGGCTGCTGGGCGAAGACGGGCAGGGCCAGGGTTGCTCCTAGGAGGACGGCCAGGACCCACCTGTACCTCATCGGCCTCCCTCCGGACCGGGGCTGGGGAGGGAGCGGATGTCCAGCTGGACGTCCACCTCCCCCTCCATCTCCACCACGTCCCGCTGCACGTGGTAGCGCAGGATCCGGGCCCGGGCGTGGTTCCGACCCAGCTGGAACTCCACGCCCTTGGGGAAGACGAGGAGGGCCCGGTCGTTGTGGTACACCACCTCCGGCGCCCGCAGCCAATCCCCATCCGGGGAGGTGATCTCCACCTCGCCGGTGGCGACGAAGTTCTGGGTTGACCGGTTGAAGACGATGCGCCTCGCCCGCACCCTCAGGAACTCCTTCCCCTCCCGGAACACGGTGGCCCGCGCCACATCCTTCAGGGTGGCACGTTGCTGATCCGGCGTTACCTCCGCCTCCCGCGCCCGCAGGTCTACCTGGGGCGCTCCGCGGTGCCGGACCACCACCCGGGTTTCCTCGGCCCGCAGAGCAACCGGCGGAGCGGGCGTGGCTGGGACCTCAGGGACGGGCTCCGTGCGCATGGCCCAGGCGAACCCGGCCACCAGCCCCGCAGTGATCCCCACGATCAACAGCGTCCTCATCCCGCCTCCACAGGCCGGGCGGAGACCGGAGGCGTGACCTGAGGCCGCCGCCCCCTCAGCAGACCCTCCACGTAGAGGTACAGGAGGACGCCGCCCGCAAGAAACGCCAGGTTGGCGGCCCACGCGCCCAGGAAGGGGTGGAGGGTCCCCGCCTTGGCCCATGCCCGGGCCGTGCTCATCACCGCGTAGTACACGAACACCAGCGCAATGGCCGCTCCCACCCCCGTGTAATGCCCTCCCCGGGCCGCCACGAGCCCCAGAGGAGCCGCCATGAAGGCGAAGATGAGGGCCGCGAGCGGGGCCGCGAACTTGAAGTAGTAGTCCACCGCCAGGGGCTGGGGATCCACCCCGCTGGAGCGGAGCTGCTGGAGGTGCTGCCGCAGCTCTGAGGCGGACATCTCGTCCGGGGTCTTCTGCTGGAGCAGAAATCCCTGTGCGTCCACGTCCACCCGGAGCTCGAACCGCTCAAAGCCCGCCTCGTAACTGGTGAACCCGTTCCGATCCAGCTCCCGGACCACCCCGTCTTCCAGCACCCATACCCCTTCCCCGAAGGTGGCCCGTTGGGCGGTGATGAGGCGCGGGTAGGCGCCCCCGAGTTCGTACACCATCACCCCCTGCAGGATCCGGTTCGTGTAGTCCACCTGTCGCACGTAGAAGTACCGGTTCTGCGGTCCCCGGAAGAAGACGTCCTGCTTGATGTTGGGGAAGATCTCGCGGAAGATGGTGCGGCGCACGAGTTCGTCCGCCTTGCGGTTCGCGAGCGGCGTGAGGTACTCGTTCACCCCGAACGACAGGGCGCTTATCAGTAGCCCGAAGCCCATCACGGGGAGGAAGATCCGGGTGAGCGACAGCCCCGCCATCCGGAGGGCGATGATCTCCCCGTCCTTCGTGAGTCGCCCCACTCCCAGCAGGGTTCCGAGCAGGGTGGCGACCGGGAAGGTGATCACCAGCATGTGCGGGAGCTTGTAGAAGAACAGGCGCAAAAGGGCCCACAGCGGAACCTGTCCCCGTGCCAGGTACTCCGCGAGCACGTAGAGGATGTCGCCCACGAGGATGACGAGGAACGCGAAGACCCCCGCCAGAAAGGGCGGGAGGAGCTCCCGGGTCACGTACCGATCGAGCAGGGAGGGCATAAAGCCGCTACCTCCTCCGCCCCTGCCACTGCTGGCGCACCTGCGGCACGTTCACGTTCCGGAGACCCTCCTCCACGAATCGTGCGAGGTTCACCTGTCCCCGCTCCAGGTCCATGAGGCGCTGCGCGAAGTGCCGCACGAGCACCAGCCCCTCGTTGAAGGTGGCGTCGAGGTAGTCCGACTGCTCCTGGAGGTTGGGGAGGAACAGACGGGCCTCCACGGCCCGCACCAGGCTCTCCCGCACCACCGCCTCCCAGTCCTCCCATCCCCGGGCCTCCGCCTCCTGCTTGACCAAGTCAAAGAGTTCCCGGGACTGTGAGGCGGCCT
>JANXCW010000029.1 GCA_025059775.1 Armatimonadota bacterium | reverse complement strand
TCCACGTGCAGGGGCTCCCAGGGGCTTTCCTCCTCGTTCTCCGCGATGCAGAAGCTGTACTTGGCGGGAGTACCCTGCGTGCTCTGATCGAAGACGTGCGGCCGGATCCCCAGGGCGTTCAGGACCACCAGGCGGATCGCCCGGCCCACGGTGGCGTTGGCCCGGTCCCCGGGGCTGAAGACGTTGTCGGAACCGTTAAACCCCAGCTCC
The DNA here is from genome assembly GCA_025059775.1 of Armatimonadota bacterium. Taxonomy (NCBI): domain Bacteria; kingdom Bacillati; phylum Armatimonadota; species Armatimonadota bacterium. The sequence continues at coordinate 6,982 of JANXCW010000029.1, read as the reverse complement.
TGCCGGATGGGGCCGTTGACCACCACCAGCACCGCCTGTCCGCTGGTGCTCTGCAGCAGGCCTCGGCTTCCCGCGGTCCGCTCCAGACCCTCCAGGGCCGCCAGGACCACGGGGAAGTGCTCCGGTCGGCAGCCCGCCATCACCGCGTTCGCGGCCGCCAATCGCACCGTGCACCTCCTCCCCAGGTGCTCTTGTGCCAAGAGGACCTCCTCCGGGTCCCGGTCCACCTGGGCGAGGAATTCCTCCACGAACTCCTCCGCGGGAGGAACCACGGGCAATCCGTCCGTCCACCCCCGCTCGTAGCAGTACTCCATCACCCCCCGGGCCTGCTCCACCGCTTCCCGGGCGGGCTCTACCTCCTGCCAGGTCTTCATGTTCCCCCCCGTGCGGATCGCTCGGCTGCCTACGGGGCCTGGATCCCCAACAGCCGCACCACCTCCGGCAGCACCTGCTCCGCCCGCGCCCGCACCTCCTCAGGGCTCAAGCTGCTGAGCGGATGTGGGATCACCGCGTAGGGATAGCCCGGCATGCCCCGGGTCTGGGCCATAGCGTCCGCGGTCCGTAGAAATGCCTCCGTGATCACCACCGCCGCAGGCACTCCCCGCTCCTCGAACAGAATGCCATCGGCCACACTGGCCGCGCTGCACGACCCTCAGTCTCCCACCCCCGCGATCACCACGTCGCACCGCGCCAGGAGATCCTCCACCAGCTCCGGCGGAGCGGGAAGGGAGGCGTTGGGCTTGCGGCGCAGGTGCACCTCCTGTGCCCCGAACCGTACCTGCAGCAGCTCCCCCAGGGCCCGCAGGAAAGCGTCCGCGTTCCGCTTCCCGTTGTCCACCAGCCCCACCCGCGCTCCCTGCAGACTCGAGCGGGTTCGGGGGGCCGGGGACTTGGCGGCCTGCACCGTCTCCCCTGTAGGATCCACGAGCACCGGCATGACTCATCCCTCCTGTGGAATGCGCTTCTCCAACCGCACGCCCCGCAGGGCGGGGTACACGGGCGCGATGCACTGCTGGAGCATGGCCTGCAGCACCTCGTCCCCCACCAGGCACTCCAGACAGGCCTCCGGGGTTGCTTCCAGCACCAAGTCCACCCACCCGTCCTCCGTCACCTGCTGAATTCGGAGCGCAAACCCGTCCGCGGCAAGTCCCACCCGGACCTCGTCGAGGGCCCGGTCAATCCGCTCTAGGGTCGCCCGCGCGCCTTCCATGCTCTCACGCCTCCTTTTTAGCCTCTGCGGCCGTCTCCTGCACTCCGGGAAGCTGCAGTCCGAAAAACCGTGCGGCATTCAGCAGGAGGATCTTCCGCCGCACCTCCTCCTTAAGGGGAAGGTCGGCGAACTCCTCCAGCCACCGCTGCGGCGTGATCATAGGGTAGTCCGATCCGAAGAACACCTTGTCCTGGATCAGGGTGTTCGCATAGTGGACCACGGAGGGGGGGAAGTACTTGGGGGCCCAGCCGGACAGATCCATGTACACGTTGCCCTTGTGCCGGACGATGGCCAGCTGCTCCTCGTGCCAGGGCCACGCGGGGTGTGCCAGGATGATGCGCAGCTCCGGATACCGGGCGGCCACCTCGTCTATGTAGATGGGACGGCCGTAGTCCAGCCGCAGGCCCATGCCGCCCGGCCTCCCCACCCCGATGGCCGTGGTTCCCGTGTGGAAGAGTACCGCCAATCCCCGGTCCACGCACGCCTCATAGATGGGGAAAAAGCGGGGGTCGTCGGGCCGGAAGGCCTGGGTGATCTGCTGGAACTTCATCCCCCGCAGCCCCAGGTCCGCGCACCGCTGTACTTCCTCCACCGCCCTCCTTCCCTTCCATGGGTCCACGCTCCCGAATCCGATGAACACCTCGGGGTATTTCCGGACCCACCCGGCCACTTCCTCGTTGGAGATGCGCAGTCCGCTCTGGGTCTCGTTGTCCACGTCGAAGATCACCGCCATCAGGTCCAGGGAGGCGTACAGCTCCGCCATGGCGTCCGGGTTGTCCCACCGGGGATCCACCCCCGTGGGGAACATGGGCCGCCGGCCCAGCCGGATCTTGTCCCCGGTGGCGATGTGCACGTGTACGTCGATTCCGCGGACCATTTTTCTCTCCCTCAAGGCCTGTGGAGGGGAATTCCCCGGATCTCCGCGGGCACCGGCATGATCCGCACGTCGTCCGTCACCCGAAGGGGGGCTCCCGTGCGCGCCTGGACCTCCCCGAGGCTTACCCCGGGGGCTACCTCCTCCAACACCAGCTCCTCCCCTTCTATCCGGATCACCGCCAGGTCCGTGTAGATCCGCTTCACGCATCGGGGTGCGGTGAGCGGATACGTGCATTCCTCTACGATCTTCGGCTCCCCCCGCTCCGTCACGTGCGTCATGGCCACCCACACCCGCTGCGCCCCCACCGCCAGATCCATAGCCCCCCCCACGCCGGGCACCCGCTGCCCGGGTACCTTCCAGTTCGCCAAATCCCCCTTCCGGGAGACCTGCAGGGCTCCGAGGACCGCGTGGGTGAGGTGTCCTCCCCGGATGATGGCGAAGGAGAGCGCGTGGTCAAACAGGCTCGCGCCCGCAAGCAGGGTCACGTAGTCCCCGTTGGCGTTCACCAGGTCCGGATCCTCTTCTCCCGGCGCGGCCTTCGGCCCTACCCCCAGGATCCCGTTCTCGCTGTGGATCAGGACATCCCGTCCCTCAGGGAGGAACTGCAACACCAGGGAGGGGATTCCCACCCCCAGGTTCACGTAGCTGCCGTCCGGGAGATCCTGAGCGATCCGGTATGCCACACCTTCCCGCGTTAGGGCCATGCTGGACCACCTCGTCCAACCCTGGTGTCCTGTGCTCCCCACCGGGAGGGGGATCGTCAGACACGGCGCAGGAGTCGGGGATGGCGCTCCGTAGCCACCACCCGGTCCACGCAGATGCCAGGGGTCTCGACCTCCTCGGGGGAGAGCGCCCCGACCGGAACGACCTCGTCTACCTCCGCGATCACCACCTTCGCGGCCATGGCCATGATGGGGTTGAAGTTCCGCATGGTGCGACGGTAGGTGAGGTTTCCCCACCGATCCGCCCGGTGCGCCTTGATGAGGGCGAAGTCCGCGGAGAGGGGGAGCTCGAAGACGTAGGGGCGGCCGTTGATCACGCGTATCTCCTTCCCCTCCGCCAGCTCCGTCCCCACCCCAGTGGGCGTGTAGAACCCGCCCAGTCCAGCCCCTGCCGCCCGAATCCGCTCCACGAACGTGCCCTGAGGCAGAACCTCCAGCTCGATCTCCCCGCGGAGATACCGGTCCCGGAGGGCCCAGGCTCCCGGATGCGTGGGGTAGGAGCTGATGAGCTTCCGCACGGCTCCGTCGAGGATGAGGCCCCCGAGGGCGTAGTCCTCCGTGCCGCCCCCACACTGGATGATCACGAGCTCTCGCAGCCGCCGACGCCGGAGGGCCTCCACCAGCTGAGCGGGAAAGCCCGGAGGGCCGAACCCCCCGATCATGATGGTGGCTCCGTTGGGAATGTCCGCGACGGCCTCGTCACACGTCGGCACGAGCTTATCCATGCCCCTCGCTCACAGAACTATCCAATACGATCGTGATTCCTCTGATGTCAAGCCTTCCTCAGCGCACCTGTCCTTGCAGGACAGGCAGCAGGCGCCCATAGAGCTCCAGCCGCCGGCGGGCGGACTCCACCGCCCTCTCCTGCCGTTCAAGGGTGGTCTCGATCCCGCTCCACAACAGGTCCTTCTCCCCCTGAAGGACGAGCTGCAGTGCCAGGGTGGGGCTGGGGGTCAGTGTAACCTTAACTTCATCCCGCAACTTCCGCACAAAGTCGAAAGCCCAAGCCTCGCCCAAAAGCAGTCCCACCGCCGCCACCCCATTGGTGAGGGCGGAGATGCTGCCCACCAAACGACCGCGCCACCTGGGGGTCAGCAGATCCTCCCATCGTCTGGGGGCTTCCTCGGACCGCACCCGCCGAGTGTCGTGCGCGATGGTATGTACGAACGTCCAGCCACTCAGCACGGCTCCTCCTAACAGTCGCGCGCCCGGATGAATTCCGAAGGTCTGGATCTCCGAATCCGAGAAGGAGACAAGCAACCCCCTCTCGTACGCCGGAAGAATCCCAGGGAGACTGTACGCGAACACGTCGTGCTCATGCCGGCCCGCTTGCGCCTCTGCCACGGCCCTGGTAGGTGCGGCCACGTCCGTAACGGTGCGCACCCGCAGCCACGGAAACCTTCCGTTCAGGGCCTTCTCCAGCGGGTCCGCTACCTCCCGCACGTTCGTGAGGATGTGGACCACCCCCTCTTTCTGGGCTGCCTCACAGATCCGCTCCCGCAGGGAAGGCCCTGTAGCAGCGCCTCTTGGGAAGAGAACGGCGACGAGGAAGCTCGTCCAGAGCGCACCCCGCAGCCATCTTCGCATCCATCCCCACCTCCTTAACTCCCTTCCCTTAAGGCACCTGGCCCTGGAGGATGGGCACGAGTCGTCCGTAGAGCTCCAGCCGGCGCTTGGCGGATTCCACGTTCTCGAAAAAGATCCGCATGCGGTGGCGCTCGATCTCCCGACGCAGCTGGGTCCTTGCACCCGGCGTGGCGTCCGCCAGGAAGTACGCCTTCCGCTCCATGATGGGCTTCGCCTCCTGGGTCGCCGCCCACAGGGCCACGCACCGTGCGGCGTTGGGGTGCGGTGCCCGCTGGAAGGCCACCACCACGAACTGGGAGGCGTAGGTGGGGGTCACGGGGTTCCACGCCAAGGGCTCCCGGAACCGCTCCCGACGATCGATGGTCTCTCCGATGCCGCCCCACATGAGGTCCTTCTCGCCCCGCAGGACCATCTCCCGACCAATGGTGGGGTTGGGGACGATGGTGATCCGGACCTCATCGCGCAGCCGCCTGGCGAAGTTCGTGGCCCAGGCCTCCCCCAGCAATAGCCCCAGGGCCGCGATCCCGTTCGTCACCGTGGGGATGTCCCCCACGAATCGTTCCCGCCAGCGGGGGTTCAGGATCCCGTTCCAGTCCCGGGGAACGTCCTCCGGGCGGAGCCGGCGCGAGTCGTAGCTGAGGGTATGCACGAAGTTGTAGAACTTGAGGGTGGTGTTGTTCAGAATCGCGGTCCCCGGCGGGATGCGGAATGCGGTGAGTTCTTCCGGCTTAAAGGAAGCCAGGAGATTCCGCTCGAAGAGGGGCAGAACCCCTGGAATGGTCCACACCAGGATGTCGTGCTCGTGCCGGCCCGCCTGGGCCTCCGTGATGGCCCGGGTGGGCGCTGCCACGTCCGTCACCGCCCGGACCCGCAGCCCTGGAAACTGCTCCTGGAAGAGCTCCACGAGCGGATCCGCCACCAGGGCCACGTTGGTGAGGAGGTTGAGCTGCCCCTCCCGCCGGGCCTGTTCACACAGCTGCTCCCGCAAGGACGCCTGAGGGGCCGCCTGGCTGTACGGCCCCAGTACGGCCGCGCACAACCACGTCCCCAACAAAATCCCGAAAATCTTTTTCCCGCGCATGCTGCTCCCCCCTTCAGGAATGGGTTGGTGCAGTTCCTCCGAACACCCGCACCCGATCCTCCGGAATCTCCAAGGTCACCTCCCCTTCCGGGACCTCCACCCCTTCCGGAACCTCCACCAGGATCTCCGCCTGACCCACCTGCACCCGCAGCTCCTGGATGTTGCCCAAAAACGCCCTCTGCCGCACAATCCCCCGTATCCCTCCCGTCGCCCCCACCTCCCCCGCGGGCACCACCCGGCACACCTCGGGCCGGAAGAACACCAGCACCCGATCCCCAGGCTTCAGGCGGTCCTCCCCGGTCCCCATCAGTCGCCCCGCCGCGGTCTCTACGAAGTAATGGCCCCCTTCCTGCCCCACCACCTGACCGGGCAGCAGATTCCCCCGTCCCACGATATACGCCACCCGTTCCGACCGGGGCCGCAGGTACACCTCCTGCGGGGTCCCCACCTGCAGGATCCTGCCTCCGTCCATCACCACCAGCCGGTCCGCGATGGCCATGGCCTCCTTCTGGTCGTGCGTCACGTAGATGGCCGTGAACCCCAGCCTCCGCTGCATCTGCACGATCTCGCCCCGCAGCTCCTCCCGCACCCGTGCATCCACGTTCGACAGCGGCTCGTCGAACAGGATCACCCGATCCCCCGCCACGATGGCCCGGGCCAGGGCCACCCGTTGCTGCTGCCCTCCGCTCAGCTCGCCCGGGTACCGCCGCTCCAACCCCCCGCACCCCACCATCTCCAGTACCTCCCGCACCCGGGTCCGCTCCCTCCCCCCCTCCCGGCGCTTCATCCGCAGCGGGAACGCCACGTTCTCGTACACCGTCATGTGCGGCCACAACGCGTAGGACTGGAACATCATGCTCACCGGTCTGCGGTGGGGCGGCCAGAAGACCCCCTGCGCTGCGGAGAACACCAGCTCCCCTTCGATCTCGATCTCCCCTCCGTCCGGCCGCTCCAGCCCCGCGAGGCTCCGCAGCAAGGTGGTCTTCCCGCACCCGCTGGGTCCCAGCATTACCAGAAACTCCCCTCTCCGCACCTCCAGCGAAACTCCATCCAGCGCCACCACGCCTCCGCTTCCCGCGCGGGGTCCGAATCGCTTGCGCACCTCCCGAACCCGCACGGAAATCCCCTCCCCACTTTCCACAGCCATCAGGGCGGTGGGGCTCCGCTCAACGCGGGCTGCTTCCCGCATGCTCCCTTCCCTCCCTCAGGTCCATCACGCGCCGCGCCTTGTACTCCGTCCTCGGAAGTCCCCCGGGTTCCACCAGCTCCACCCGGACCCCTACCCCCAGGGCCTCCCGCAACTTCGACGCTACCGCACCCTCGAACCCCTCCGGGACCGTAGCCGTCGCCCACTCCACCCGGACCACGAGCTCCGGCCGCTCCACGGTTCCCCGCAGCACCACCTGGAACTCGTCCGCAAGCTCCCGAAAGCCGCGGACCACCTGCTCGATGGCCGCGGGGTACACGTTCACCCCCCGGTACCAGATCACGTCGTCCGCCCGCCC
>JANXCW010000028.1 GCA_025059775.1 Armatimonadota bacterium | reverse complement strand
TTGGGACGTGGTGGAGCGTTACAGGTGGATGGGGGCAGGGAGTTTGGGGCGGAGTTTGAGGCGGAGTGCCAGAGGCGTGGGATCCGCCTTTCCGTGAGTCCGCCGCGCTGCCCGAAGGTGAACGGGTATGTGGAGCGGGCGCAGGGGGCCCACCGGTACGAGTTCTACGAGGCGTATGATCTACCCTGGACCGTCTCGGAGCTGCGCCCCCACCAGGCCTTGCAGGGGCGCACCCGCGGACGACCTTCGGGAGTACCACCCGGAGGTGGCACCCCGCCTTCAGGCTGTCTCACACGTGGTGAACCCGGACACTTCCTTGACACAGGGGGGGGCATTGCTATAATCGTCGGGGGTTTGGGCCCACGGACCCCCGGGCCGAAGCGGTTTGTGCCCTGAGGCGCGCGACGGGAGTGTGCCCACGTAGCTCAGGAGGCAGAGCGCGTCCTTGGTAAGGACGAGGTCACCGGTTCGAGTCCGGTCGTGGGCTCCAGCCAGGATTTCCAGTAAGGAGGATCTGTATGGCGAAGCCAAAGTTCGAGCGGAAGAAGCCCCACGTGAACATTGGAACCATCGGGCACGTGGACCACGGCAAGACCACCCTGACCGCGGCCATCACCCACGCCATGGCCCACTACGGCCTCGCGCAGCCGAAGGGGTACTATGACATCGACAACGCGCCGGAGGAGCGGGCCAGGGGGCTCACCATCAACATCAGCCACGTGGAGTACGAGACCGAGAAGCGCCACTATGCGCACGTGGACTGCCCGGGGCACGCGGACTACATCAAGAACATGATCACGGGCGCCGCACAGATGGATGGGGCCATTCTGGTGGTGAGCGCCGCGGACGGCCCCATGCCCCAGACCCGGGAGCACATCCTCTTAGCGCGGCAGGTCAACGTCCCCGCCATCGTGGTCTTCCTCAACAAGGTGGATATGGTGGACGACCCGGAGCTGCTGGAGCTGGTGGAGGTCGAGGTCCGGGACCTGCTGAACCGGTATGGGTTCCCCGGGGACGAAGTACCTGTGGTGAAGGGTTCCGCCCTCAAAGCCCTGGAGGCCCTGGAGGGCAACCCCAACCTCCGGAGAGGAGACGACCCTTGGGTGGACAGAATCTACGAGCTCATGGATGCGGTGGACAACTACATCCCGCTTCCCGTTCGAGATGTGGACAAGCCCTTCCTCATGAGCGTGGAGGACGTGTTCTCCATCACGGGTCGGGGAACCGTGGCCACGGGCCGGGTGGAGCGGGGCCGCATCAAGTTGGGTGAGGAAGTGGAGATCGTGGGGTTCCGGCCGGAGCCCCGGAAGACGGTGGTGACGGGCCTGGAGATGTTCCGGAAGGTCCTGGACGAGGCCGTGGCGGGGGACAACATCGGGGTCCTGCTGCGGGGTGTGGAGCGGGACGATGTGGAACGGGGAATGGTCATCGCGAAACCGGGAACCATCAAGCCCCATACGAAGTTCCTCGCGGAGGTGTACGTGCTCACCAAGGAGGAGGGGGGTCGGCACACTCCCTTCTTCAGCGGATACCGACCGCAGTTCTACTTCCGGACCACGGATGTCACGGGGACCATCAAGCTTCCCGCTGGGGTAGAGATGGTCATGCCCGGGGACAACGTGAACCTGGAGGTGGAGCTCATCGCCCCCATCGCCCTCGAAGAAGGACTGCGGTTCGCCATCCGCGAGGGCGGGAGGACCGTTGGGGCCGGGGTCGTGACCAAGATCCTGGAGTGATACCGCATGGCTCGGGAGATCATCACGCTCGCGTGTACGGTGTGCAAGCGGCGGAACTACGTGACCCAGAAGAACAAGAAGAACGATCCCGATCGGCTGGAGCTTCGGAAGTACTGCAGGTGGTGCCGCAGGCACACCCCACACCGGGAGACGAGGTAGTGCCATGCCCCTCCGGGAGCGGGATCGGGAGCTTCGACGTCGGCGTCACCGGCGGGAACGGATCCGGAAGCTACTGAAGCGCTTCCAGGCGGCCCAGAGCCGGGAGGAAAGGGAGCGGCTGGTCCAGAAGATGATCAAGCGGGCTCCCTGGCGGTACCAGGAGTTCCTTGCCCTCCTCCATTCCCCGTGATAGCATAGGAGCGGCCGCAGGGGCGTAGCTCGAACTGGCCAGAGCGCCGGTCTCCAAAACCGGAGGTTCCGGGTTCGAGTCCCGGCGCCCCTGCCAGCCTGTGGTTCTGTGCCGTGTACACCGGATGAGGGGGGAGATACGTGGAGGATCGGATCGGTTTCCTCTCCGAGGCCGAGATCGAGCAGATCGTCAAACTGGTGGAGATCCTGGAACGGTCCTCCTTTGACTTCCTGCAGCTGGAAGTCGGGGATCTGAAACTGACCATCAGCAAGGGCGGAAGGGTGGAGGAGCGGGAGGGGAAACCGGCTGGGGGATCCGGAGAACGGCCCCCGGCCCCTGTCCCTGCGGGATCCCCTTCGGTCTCTCCCCCCTCGGCAGACCTGAGGGAGAGCGCCAGGAGCGGAGCCGCGCTCAAGAGGGAGGAAGCCGCGGCGAGGAGGGAACAGGATGGCCCGGTGTCCCTCTCCACGGTCACCGCGGTGGAAGAGGCGGTGTTCATCCGCGCCCCTATTGTGGGCCGGTTCTATGCCCAGCCCGAGCCGGGGGCCCCTCCCTTCGTGACGGTGGGCAGCTTCGTGGAGGAGGACACCACCGTAGGCCTCATCGAGGTGATGAAGGTGTTCAACGCGGTGCGGGCAGGCGTGCGCGGGGTCATCGAGGAGATCCTCGTCCAGGACGGCCAGTTCGTGGAATTCGGTCAACCCCTGTTCCGCGTCCGTCCGGCCTGACCGGGGAGGGGAAGTGGGCCTTTCCCGGATCCTCATCGCAAACCGGGGGGAAATTGCGGTCCGGATCATCCGGGCCTGCCGCGCGCTGGGACTGGAGACGGTGCTCGCAGCTTCGGAGGTGGATCGGGAGACGCTCCCGGCCCGAATGGCGGACCGGGTGGTGTGCATCGGTCCCGCCAGCGCAGAGCGCAGCTATCTCAACATCGGAGCCATCGTCGCGGCCGCCCTCGGAACCGGGGCGGATGCCGTACATCCGGGGTATGGGTTCCTCGCGGAGTCAGCGGAGCTGGCAGAGGCCTGTGCGGAGTACGGGCTGGTGTTCGTAGGACCTCGGCCCGAGCAGATCCGGCTCATGGGCAACAAGCTGGAGGCCCGGCGGCTGGCGGAGCGGTGCGGGATACCGGTGCTCCCGGGGTCCGAGCCGGTCCGGTCCGCCCAGGAGGCGGTGCGGAGGGCGGAAGAGATCGGCTTCCCTGTGATGCTCAAGGCGGCCGCGGGGGGTGGAGGGAGGGGGATGAAGGTGGCGTATGACCCCCAAGAGCTGGAAGCCCACTTCGCGGCAGCTGCGGGGGAGGCCCGGGCGGCCTTCGGGGACGACACCCTGTACCTGGAGCGGTACGTGCCGCACGCCCGGCACGTGGAGGTCCAGATCCTTGCGGATGCCCACGGTACCGTGCTGCACCTGGGGGATCGGGACTGCTCCCTCCAGCGGCGGCATCAGAAAGTGGTCGAGGAAGCCCTCGCCCCAAACCTTTCCGATTCCCTGCGATCCGCCATTTGGCAGGCGGCGGTGACCCTCGCCCGATCCATGGGCTACCTGAATGCGGGGACCCTGGAGTTCCTGGTGGATGTGGAGGCGGAGCGGTTCTACTTCCTGGAGATGAACACCCGTATCCAGGTAGAGCATCCCGTGACGGAGGCGGTGACGGGGATAGACATCGTCCAGGAGCAGTTCCGGATCGCGGCCGGGGAGAAGCTGCGCTGGCGACAGGAGGAGATCTGGTTTGCAGGGCACGCCATCGAGTGCCGGGTGACCGCGGAGGACGCGAAGGAGGCTTTCCGGCCATCCCCGGGCCGGATCACCGTCTGGAATGCCCCAGCGGGACCGGGGATTCGGTTGGACACCCACTGTTTTGCGGGCTACGAGGTCCCTGTTTACTACGACTCCCTCCTCGGCAAGCTCATCGTGCACGGCCGGGACCGAGCAGAGGCCGTCCAGCGGATGCGGCAGGCGTTGGACGCCTTCCGGGTGGAGGGTATTGCCACCTCCCTCCCCTTCCTGCGCTTCGTGGTCTCCACCCCCGAGTTCCAGGAGGGCAAGGTGCACACGCGGCTGCTGGAGGGCCTCATCCGCCGGTGGCAGGGTGTGGGGGCGAGGGGTTAACGGCCCGGAGATCGGAGGGCTGCGGTGCCCTCCACCTTGGCCCGCAGGCCGTGGAGGTCGTAGGTCAGCTGTCCCGCCTCGAGCTTCCGGCGCAGATCCTGTTCCCGGGCTGCCCGGGCCCGGGCGGCCTGCACGACCTCCTGGAGGCGCTCCGCGGCAACCACCACTGCCCCATCTGCGTCCAGGACCACCCAGTCACCCGGACGGATCTGTGCCCCCCCCACCGTTACCGGCACGTTGATGGCGCCCACCACCTCCTTGGTGGCACCCCGGACGCTCACGTACCGGGTCCAGATGGGAAGACCCAGCTCGCGTAAAGCTTCCACATCCCGAACCGCGGCGTCCACCAGGAGTGCCACAGCTCCCCGCATCTTGGCCTGGATGGCAAGCAACTCCCCCACCAGGGCGACGGGTGCGGGCTCCGGCATGGTCAGCACGAGGACCTCTCCTGGCTGCACTTGGTCCATGACCGCGTGGACCATGAGGTTGTCGTCCTGACCACACAGAACCGTGCGCGCTGGTCCCGCAGCCCGGCTCCCGGGGATCACCGGGATCAGGGGAACCGCGATCAGCCCCCCGCGCCCGGAGGCTTCGTAGACAGTCGCAACCCCCAGCTCCGTCAGTTCCTTTGGATCCACCCTCGGGGACGCGCTCATAGAGCCTCCACCACGATGGGCAGGATGCGCTGGAAGGCTTCCGCGTACCGGATGTTGGACTTCCCAGAGAGGCGCCGGGCATGGTTGGCCCGCCGCACCGCCATGGCTCCGTAGTACTCCTGCAGGTACTTCTGGGAGGCCATGGCCTCCATGGCCTTTTGCTTGAGCTCGTACACGGGGGTGATGTCCAGGAAGGTGTCCGGGACGAACCCGCAGAGCTCCGGCTGGTGCGGCTCGAAGGCGAACACCCGAGGGGGAGGGACGGTACGGAAGGCGCTGGCTACTCCTGCCCCACTGGACAGCTGTCGGGCGCGCTCCGTGGCCTGGAAGGCCACCGCGTGATCGGGGTTCAGGGGATCCCGCTCCGCATGGGTGAGGACGCAGTCCGGCTCGAACTCCCGGAAGATCTCCGCGAGCCGCTCCAGGGCACTCCGGTCCACCTCCAGGGGGTAATCGCCGAGGTCGAGGCTCTGGAACCGAGCTCCCAGGATCTCCGCGGCCCGGCTTGCCTCCTCGTGCCGAATGGCCTTCACCCGCTCCAGGGTCTGTCCCGGTTCCCGCCACAGCTCCCCGGACTCCCCTCGCTCGCCGTAGGAGAGGGCTACCACCAGAGCACTTCCACCCCGGCTGGTCACGGTGGCAATGGCTCCTCCCGCACGCCACACGAAGTCCGCCGCGTGGGCGCTGACGACCAGAAGCCTGCGACTGGGCTCCACGGCACTCCTCCCTCAGGAAGGATTCCACGTCCACCGGACGCGGTCCATCTGGGCCGCCTGGTGCATGGCCTCGATTACCCGCTTGAGGTGGTGCCGCATGGCGGCCTCCGCGGCATCGGGGTCCCCGGTGGCTACCGCTTCCACGACGGCCCGGTGCTCCTCCAGGGATTCCCCGAGACGTCCGGGGAACAGCACGGTTCGGTAGCGGTACCGTACGTTCTGGACTTGCAGCATGTCTATGAGCCGGGCCGCGGTGGCGTGTCCGGCGATGCGGAGCAGGACGTGGTGGAGTTCGTGGTTGAGCTCCGAATAGCCCAAGGGGTCGCCCCGATCCCGGCAGACCTCCATGCGGCACAGGATCTCCCGGAGCTGCCGGAGGTCCTCGGGCGTCGCCCGACGGGCCGCGTATCGCACGGTCAGGCACTCCAGGGCCGCCCGGGCCTCCAGGATCTCCACCGCCTCCTGTTCGGTGACCAGCCGCACCCGGGCTCCCCGGTTGGGCTCCCGCTGCACGATTCCCTCCTGCTCCAGCCGTACCAGGGCCGTACGCACCGCGGCACGGCCGACCCCGAACGTCCGGGCCAGCTCCACCTCCACCAGCCGCTGGTTCGGCAACAGCCGCCCCTCCAGGATGGCACGGCGCAGGGCCTCGTAGCAGTAGTCCTCTGTCCGTTGCGGTCGGAGGCGGACTTTTCCCTGCTCCATCGCTAGGACTCTCCGTCCACGAGCCGCTGCGGGTTGCGCACCGCCATGATGCGGATCTCCTCCTCCGAGAAGCCCGCATCCAGGAGCCGATCCGCCATCAGGGCGAGGCCATCCTCTGGCGGAGGGGCGGTGGGTTGCCCGAGATCGCTGCTCAGCAAGGAGTGCTCCACGCCCACTTCCCGGATCCTAAAGCACAGTTCCTCCCAAGATATTTTCCCCGTGTTCGCGGTGGCAAAGCACCGTTCCAGCAGGGCTCCTTCCCGGGCCAGGAGGCGCTGGTCCTCCACGGGGAGGTCCTGAGTAGGGAAATCCGGGTGGGTGACGACCAGGCGGCGGATGCCCTCCTGCTTGGCGGCCTCCACCACCGCGAGGATCTCGTCGCGGCTCAGGTGTCCTGTGGCGAGGACAAGGTCGTGCCGGGCGATGGCCTGCAGGACCTCGCGGGTCTCGGGGAGCACCCGCCCGGACCCATCTACCACCCGCACGGGGTCGTAGGAGATCCCCTTTTGGCGCAGTTCCTCCTGGAGGCGGGCCCAGTAGGGGGCCCGCTCGGAGGTCCGCCCTTCCCGGTGAGCCCGGGCTTCGTTTTCCGCGTCCACGGTGGGCATCCAGACGATCCGAGCGCCCTCCCGCGCCGCGATCTCCACCGCCACGGGGTTCATGCCGCCCACCGAGGCGTTGAGGCAGAGGGCACCGAAGGCCCGAATGCCAGGGACCAGGAAGTTCACCAGACGTGCCCGGGCCGCGGTGGAGGTGTAGTGGGACTTGATGGCGAACCCCGCAAGCCCGCGCTGGAGGAATCCCCGGGCAGCCTCGATGTCGTTGCAGCGACGGGGGAGAGCATCTGGGCCGGTGTGCACGTGGAGGTCGTACGCGCCACGAACCACGGCCTGCGCACGTTCCGAGGGTTGCCGGATCTCCTCCCGCATGCGCCTCCCTCGCTGTTCCCCATGGCCGGGAGTTCTCTGACTTAAGGTACACAGAGCGTGGACAGATGGTCAACAGGTGTGTTGACAGGCTCGTAGGCATCCCCCTAGAGTGGGGGTGTCAGGTTTTCGCATCCTGTGGCGGAGGAGGGACCCATGAGCGAGCTGAGGATTCCCCCAAGCCCTCCCAGCTGTGATCTCGCCCACCTCGCCCACCTCGAGCTTCTCACGCCCAAGCTGGAGGAAAGTCTCCGGTTCTTCGTGGATGTGATGGGCATGACCATTACCGAGCGATCCGGAGACTCCGTGTATCTGCGAGGGTGGGACGACTACGCCCATCATACCTTGAAGCTCACGGCCGCGAGGCTGCCTGGGATGGGCCACTTCGCCTTCCGCGCCGCTAGTCCGGAGGCCCTCACCCGCCGGGTCCAGAGTCTGGAGCGTTCGGGCTACGGCGTGGGGTGGGTTGAAGGGGATCGGGGACACGGTCCCGCCTACCAGTTCCGTACTCCCGACGGCCATCTGGGAGAGGTCTTCTACGAGGTGGAGTGGTACCGGCCCACGGAGCAGACAAGGCCTGCGCTGAAGAACCAGGCTTCCCGGTTCCCCGCGCGGGGTGCCAATCTACGCCGGCTGGACCACATCAACCTCTTCGCCGCGGACGTACGGGCCACCCGGATCCTCTTCCAGGAGGCCCTGGGGTGCCGGCTCACGGAGATCATCATCTTCGACGATGGTTCGGAAAAAGGTGCGTGGGTGACCACGAACAACAAAGGCTATGAGGTGGCCATCACGGAGGACCAGACGGGAGCACGCGGCCGGTTCCACCACGTGTGCTATGCGGTGGACAGCCGGGAGGAGGTCCTGCGGGCTGCGGATATCTGCCTGGAGCACGGGATTTTCATCGAGTACGGACCCTATAAGCACGCGGTCCAGCAGACGTTTTTCCTCTATGTCTACGAGCCCGGTGGGAACCGGGTGGAGATCGGATGCCCGGGGGCCCGCCTGATCCTGGCCCCGGACTGGAAGCCCATCGTGTGGAGTGAGGCGGAGCGCAAGAAAGGGCAGGCTTGGGGGATGCCCACCGTGGCCACCTTCCACACCTACGGGACACCGCCCGTGGAGGTTGCGGTGCGCTGACCTAGGACGGTGTAGGGGATTCCGGTACACCCCTGGAGTGGGGGTTGGGCGAAGGGGGAGGGAGGTGGTGGAGCAGGATGCCGCAGCTGGTGGATCCCACGGGGAAGGTGGAGCGCACTCCCCGTTCCATAGCACCGCGGGCTCTGCGTTCCCTGGAGGGGCTCCGGGTGGGACTTGTGGACAGCGGGAAACGAAACGCGGATCGCTTCCTCCAGGCCCTGGGGGACCGGCTCCGGGAATGGGGCGTGTCGGAGATCCTCCTCCTCCGGAAACCGAACCCCACCCTCCCCGCCCCTCCGGAGCTCCTCGAGGAGCTCTCCGGGAAGTGTGCGTTCGTGGTGCACGGGGTCGGGGACTGAGGGGCCTGTGCCGCGGCCAGTGTGGCCGACGGAATCGCGTTGGAGGGGCGGGGCATCCCCACCGCGGTGGTGATTACGGAGGCCTTCAGTGGCATTGCGGACACCATGGCCCGGGACCTGGGAGTCCCGGGATATCCCTACGTGCTGATCCCGCACCCCATCAGCAGCCTTACCGCGGAGGAGCTCCGGGCTCGGGCGGAAGCGGCCCTGCCCGAGGTGGTGCGCCTGCTGGGGGGCGGAGAGAGACGTACCGACCGGGTGCCTGCTGCGGGTTCGGAGCGTCTGGTGGAAGAGGCCCCTTCTCCGAACGGCGAGCCCTCCCTGATCGAATCCTGCTATGCTCGGGGCTGGACGGACGGGTTCCCCGTGGTGCCTCCCACGGAAGCTCTCGTCCAGGCCTTCCTGGCTCAGGTGGATCGGGATCCGGAAGAGGTCATCTTGACACAAGAGCACCTGGGGCGAAGGTGTACGGTGCGATTGGCGGCCGCGAACGCGGTAATGGCGGGATGTAGGCCGGAGTACTTCCCCGTGGTTCTCGCAGCGCTGGAGGCGCTCCAGGAGCTCGTAGGGAACCGGGCGGTGCTCATGCCCCAGCACGGTCAGGCGGTCCTGGTGATCGTGAACGGCCCCATCCGGCACCAGCTGGCGTTCAACTGTAGGGACAATGTCCTGAGCCCCGGGGATCGGGCCAACGCCACCGTGGGCCGGGCGATCCGCCTGGTGATCCTGAACGCCCTGGGGATCCGGCCGCATGGGTACGACCAGAGCACCCAGGGTACTCCCGCCAAGTACAGCTTCTGCATCGCGGAGAACGAGGAGGAAAGCCCCTGGGAGCCCCT
>JANXCW010000027.1 GCA_025059775.1 Armatimonadota bacterium | reverse complement strand
AGGAGCCCGGCGGCGAACGGGCCGAGTCCGAAGAGCCGTCCCAAGGCCACGGCCGCCGCGGGGAGCAAGAACGGCACCACCACCTCCCGGCGCATCCATGGGAGTACGGCGGGGAAGCCCATCCCCCCCAGCACCACCGCAGCCGCCCACACCCACCGGTCTCCCCACCGGGCGTAGGGCGTGAGATCTGATCGGGGCTCGATGCGACCGGCGACCCATCCCTGCGTCACCTGCGGGAGCTGCGCTTGGAGGCGACCCGTGCGCTCGATGATCCCGGAGATCCCGATGCTGGCAGCCCGCACCACGTCCCGCCCCAATTCCACCGCCCGCACCACCGCGAACCCCAGGTGCTGCACAGGCCCCGCGGATTCCCCGAACCACCCTTCCTCCGAGGAGTGGATGAGGTAACGGGCCCCGCCCACGACGAGGGCCCGGGCAGAGGCGGGATACACGATCTCGTAGCACAGCAGTACTCCCGCGGGTCCCCCGGGCGCGGGGACAGGACGGTACCCCGGACCGGGATCCGCCCACCATTCCCCAAGGGGCACAAGCCGTGCCTTGTCGTGCCGACCCACCAGCTCTCCCCGCTCCACCATCACGGCCGAATTGCGGCGGCCGTCGATCTCCCCGGTAGCCAGCAGCGCCACGCCTTCGGGGACCGCGGCCCGGATGAGGGGATCCAGCCGCCCTTGCTGGAGGAGGGGAGCCGGCCAATAGTGCTCGGGCCACACCACGAGCCTGGCCCCGGACCGCGCCGCCTCCCGGGTGAGGGAAAGGAGGGTCTGCTGGGTTTGAGGCGCGTAGTCGGGATCCAGCTTGCGCTGTTGCACCAAGTTGGGCTGCACAGCGGCCACCTGCATCCGCGGCCGCGCCGCGACCTCCAGATGCTCGAGCCTCCAGCTCCCCCACCCCCACCCCAGGGCTACCAGGAGGAGGGGCAGGATTCCGGAGGGTTTGCGGAGTACGAGGAGCGCGATCCCCGCATTGGCCGCCACCACCGCGGCGGAAACAAGGTACACCCCGCCCAGGGACGCGAGCTGCAGGACCGGCAGATTCGTCCACTGGGAGTACCCCACCAGTCCCCACGGGAACGACGCGGTTCCCAGGCTGCGCAGCCACTCTACCACCACCCAGGCGAGGAGCGTTCCCACTAGCCAGCAACCCTCTCCCCCTCCAGAGGTCGCAGCACTCGCGAGGACTCCGAACAGGGCGGAGTATCCCGCACTGAACACCGCCACCACCACGTAGGCGGCAAACCCCAGGCTCACGAGCCAGGTGAGCAGCACCCCGTAGAAGGCGAGCCCGAAGGCAAAGCCGACGGCTGCCGCGGGCACCGGACGTAGCCCCCGCAGGGCCAGGAACAAGGGTACGAGCGCGCCCCACGCGAGGGGCCACCAGCCTGGGTGCGGGAAGCTCAGGGCAAGGAGCATGCCGGAAAGGAGGGCGGCCACGTACGCCAGGCGCGAAGGGCCTGCCGTGGTCGGCTCCTCCGGCCAGGAGCGTCTACGGGAGTACGGAAGCACTCGACCGGCTTCAGGTTCCCAACGGCTCCGCTGTACGTGTGCTCGCACCGAGCAGAGTGTAACACGTCCACCCGCTCTGGTGCCGAGCCTCAACCCGGCACCATGGGATGGTTGGCCTGCTCAGCCTCGCTTCGGCATTTCGTTCACGGCCGGACTGTGTTCGGCTTCCCCTCCTCCGGTGATCCTCCTCAGTCCACCAGCGCCACAGACACCTTCACCGGGTTGCGGAGGATGTCCAGCACCAGGGTGTTCGGAGGGCCACTCCGCACTGGCCGCCAAGCGCAGCAGTTCGTCCTGTGTGGTCCCCAAAGCCCTGCAGGCCGCAAGCCTCTGCCTTCCCTCGGTCAGTGTGCCCGTCTTGTCCAGGACGAAGGTTTCCCAGGCGTCCCAGCAGCTGGAGGGCTTCCCCGGAACGCGTGAGGATCCCGCGTCCTGCCGCTTCGGCTGAGGCGCGCACGATGGCAAGCGGGGTCGCCATCCCCAGCGCGCACGGGTAGCCCATGACCAGGGCGGTCAGGGCCGCAAAGGCCGCCCGGACCCATTCCGGTCTGCCCACGGCCAGCACGGCACCCGCCGTCCACACAAGAACTCCCGCCGCGCTCGCCGCGAACACCGCGGGCACGAACCAGAGGAGGACTCGGTCCACCAGGCGCAGGATCCCCGGCTTGAGGGCGCGCGCCTCCGCCACGTGCCGCGCCACGGACGCGAGAAAGCTGCCGGGGGCTGCGCGGGTCACCCGCACCACAAGGCTGCCGAGCGTGTTCAGGGACCCGCCGATCAGCTCGTCCCCGGGCAGCTTGTCCACGGGGAGGGGCTCTCCCGTGAGCAGGCTTTCGTCCACCGCGGAACTGCCCTCCACCACCACCCCGTCCGCGGGAACCCGTTCGCCGGGCCGCACGTGCACCAGGTCACCGGGTTGCAGCGCCTCTGCGGGGACTTCTTCCTCGGAACCGTCCGGGCGGTCCGGGGGGCGAGGCTCAGCAGCCGCCGCACGGACTGCGACGCCCGCACGTGCACCAACACCGAGAGGTACCTGCCCACCACGTGGAAGGCCAACACGAACACCGCAGCTCCGAAGAACTCCCCCGCGGGAAAGGCGGGGAAGAACAATCCCGCAACTCCTCCCGCGATCCCTGCCAGGACCGCCACGGCCGCCAGCACGTCCTGGTTGAGGATCCCCCGGCGCAGAGACTCCCAGGCGTCGCGGAGCACCCAGCGGGCGGGGCCCGACGCTGCGAACACGGCAAGCCTCCCCATGGCCAGGGCCCGCACCCGGCTCGGCCCCCACAGGGCGGTGGCCAGCATGAGCGGGGACGAAACGCCCAGCAGCCCCGCGGCCACCCGTGCAAGACGCCGCGCGCGCTCTAGCTCCCGTTCTTCTCTTCCTCTGCCAGCCGGGCCGCCTCATCCGGGGCACGCACGGCAAACCCGAGGGCCTCCAGCGTCGCGGTGATGGCGGGCGGCTCGACCCGCGCGGGATCGTACTCCACCAGGGCTTCCTCGTGGGCGATGGACACGTGCACGGACCGCACGCCTGGGAGTTTCAACACCGCCCTGCGGATCGTCTCCACGCACAGGGAGCAGTGCATCCCGCCCACCCTGAGGTGCATCTTCCCCGAGCCCGTCGCCACCGCACGCACCTCCATCGGGAACAATGAAGCTTCCAGTCCGCTGGAAGGTCAAGGTTGGAATCGGGGTGGTACAGGAGGCTGCAAATTCTGCCACAAAGGCAACCGTGCTCGTCAGACCTCACGGCGTCAGGATGGGCTCATCCGTCCCTGCGTCCGGGCTCCCCGTGGCCCTCGCCACGGATGCGTCGGAAGGTGAACCCGCGGGGAGCACCAGGGTGAACCGGGCCCCGCCCTCCGGACGGTTGGAGGCCGCCACCCGGCCTCCGTGGGCCAGGACGATGTGCTTCGTAATGGCAAGGCCCAGCCCCGCCCCGCCCGATTCCCGCGTACGGGAAGGTTCTGCCCGGTAGAACCGCTCAAAGATGCGGGGAAGATGTTCCGGAGGAATGCCCGGTCCTGTATCCTCCACCACGAAGGTCACCTCTCCCGGTCGGCTCTCCGTGCGCAACCAGACGCTTCCCCCTTCGGGCGTAAACTTCAGGGCGTTGTCCACGAGGTTACCCAGGGCCTGCAGCATGCGCTCCCGATCCGCTACTAGCCACAGATCCTCCCCCTCCACCAGAAGGCGGATCCGCTTCCGGCCCGCGGCTGGGCCGAACCGCTCCGCCACCTCCTCCAGGAGCTCACGCGTTCGCAGGGGCTCCTTGCGCAGCCGTGCCGCTCCGGATTCCAGTACGGAGAGCTCCAGCAGCTCCTCCGCGAGCTGGCTCAGCCGATCCACCTCCTGCACCATCTGCGCCAAAAATCGCCGCGCCAGACCAGGATCCTCCAGCCCCCCGTCCTGCAATGCCTCCGCCATGGCCCGCAGCGACGCGAGGGGCGTGCGCAGCTCGTGGGAGACGTTGGCCACGAAGTCCCGGCGGATGGCTTCCACGCGCCGGAGTTCGGTGAGATCCCGCAGGATCACCACCACGCCGTTTCCCGGCCCCAGAGGTGCTGCGGTCACCCGCACCGCCCTCCGGTCCGGGACCGTGAGCTCGATCTCCAAGGGGCGCACCGCCCCCTCCTCCGCACACCGGCGCAGGAGGGCATCTACCTCATGCCTCCGGAACACCGCCATAGGAGAGGTGCCGCGGGAGTGCTCGAACCGGAATCCCAACAGCTGCTCCGCGGGTCGGTTGGCGAGCACGAGCCGCCGGCTCCGGTCAAACACCAGAACCCCTTCCTCCAGGGCATCCAGTACCCTCCGAAGCCGCTCGAACTCCCTCCAGGCCCGGGAGAGGGATTCGGAGAAGTGCCGGGCGGCGGCGTCCACCGCCGCGGCGAGCTCCTCCACGTCTCCGGTGCCGGGCTCCAGCGCCCCCGGTAGGGGCTGGAGGGACCGGAGGTACCGGGCCAGCCGCGTACACGCATCCCGCAGCCGCCGCTCCCGGGCCGCAGCGGCAAGGAGCCCTGCCCCGCCTCCAAGTCCCAAAAGGGCCAGGAGCCACGCGGGAATCCGGTCCGCCACCAGCGCCCACACCCCCGTCCCCACCAGGGCGCTACCCAGGAAAACAAAAAGAACCCGCACGGCTCCCCTCAAACCTCCAGCCGGTACCCCACGCCCCGTACCGCCACGAGCTGCACCGTAGATCCCGCTTCCCGCAGCTTGCGCCGCAGCCAGGAGACGTGTACATCCACGGTGCGCTCGTCTCCCACGTAGTCGTAGCCCCACACCCGCTCGATGATCCGGTCCCGCGGGAGGGTGGTCCCCGCGTTCCGCATCAAAAGCGCCAGCAGTTCAAACTCCTTGGGCGCTAGGACGAGCACCTTCTCTCCGCACCGGATCTCGTGCCGTCGGGGATCCAGCACCAGGTCTCCTACCTGCACCGGCTCTGTGGAGATCCGGCGGTAGCGGCGCAGGGCGGCCCGCACCCGCGCCAGCAGTTCCCGCATGGAGAAGGGCTTCGGGATGTAGTCGTCCGCGCCGAGATCCAGCCCCACCACGCGGTCCGCCTCGTCCGTGCGGGCCGTGAGCAGCAGGATGGGGATGTCCCGCTCCCGCCGGAGCAGGCGGCACACTTCAAACCCGCTCATCTCCGGCAGCATCACGTCCAGGATGATGAGATCCACAGGCTCCTGAAGGGCCCGCTCAAGTGCCGAAGCCCCGTCGTACGCCTCCACAACCCGGTACCCCTCCCGCTCCAGGGCGAGTCGGAGGGCTTCCACGAGCGGCCGCTCGTCGTCCACCACTAGGATCCGAGCAGGCTCGGAATCCGTGTACGGCTGCATCCCTATCGGAAGCCTACTCCTTTGCCTCCGACCCGTCCAGGAACTCCCGGATGCGCCGCCGGAGCTCCTCCCGAACCCGCCGGAAGGCCGCAAGCACCTCCTCCTCCGTCCCCCCCGCCGCCGTGGGATCCGGAATGGACCAGTGGAGGGTGCGGGCTCCGGGAAAGACCGGACAAGCCTCCCGCGCCTGGTCGCACACGGTGATCACCCAGTCGAAGCGCTGGCCGACGAACCCTTCCACGGACTTGCTGGCGTGGTGAGAGATTTCGATCCCCACCTCCGCCATGGCGCGTACTGCGTAAGGATGCACCCCCCGAGGCTCCGTGCCCGCGCTTCTCGCTTCCACCCGCTCCCCCCCCAGATGCCGCAGGAGCCCCTCCGCCATCTGAGATCGGGCGGAGTTCCCGGTGCACAAAAACAGGACCCGCACCTTACCCGAACCGGCCCGTGATGTAGTCCTCCGTACGGGCATCCCGGGGACGGGTGAACACCTCCTCCGTGGGTCCGAACTCCACCAGCTCTCCGTCCAGCAAGAACGCGGTGAAGTCCGAAACCCGGGCCGCCTGCTGCATGTTGTGGGTCACGATGACGATGGTGTAGTTCCGCTTGAGGTCCTCCATGAGGTCCTCGATGCGGGCCGTGGAGATGGGATCGAGAGCCGAGCAGGGCTCGTCCATGAGCAGTACTTCGGGCTCCACCGCGAGCGCCCTCGCGATGCACAGCCGTTGCTGCTGGCCTCCTGAGAGCTCCAGCCCGCTCTTACGGTGCAGGTCGTCCTTCACCTCGTCCCATAGAGCCGCCAGGCGCAACGCCCGCTCCACCCGCTCGTCTAGCTCCCGGCGGCTGAGCCGGCGGTGCAGCCGCAGGCCGAAAGCCACGTTCTCGTAGATGGACTTGGGGAAAGGGTTGGGCTTCTGGAACACCATGCCGATGCGGACCCGTACCTCCACGGGATCCACCCCAGGTGCATAGACGTCCCGCCCCCGGAAGAGCACCTGGCCCTCCACCCGGGCGCCCGGGATGAGGTCGTTCATACGGTTAAGGCAACGGATGAGGGTACTCTTGCCGCAACCGGAAGGACCGATGACGGCGGTGATCCGCTGCGCGGGGACGTCTAGGCTCACACCCCGCAGCACTGCGCTCTCGCCATACCACACTCGAAGGTCTCGAATTTGCAGGACAGGTTCTGTAATCGTCACTGCCCGTTGAGAGATCTCGGGTCGGGTGTCCAGGATCCGTTGCATGGCTCCTCCTAAAAAACCATAAAAACCATTTACCACCGGATGGTGGCTCGGTTACGCAACCAGATGGCAGTGCCGTTCAGGAACAGCAACACCCCCAGCAGTAACAGAATCCCTGCAGCGGCCACCCGGTGGAACTCCGGGTTAGGGAGGGAGACATAGTTGAAGATCTGGATGGGAAGTACCGTGAAGTAGTCCCAGATGCCGCGCGGGAGAAACGGTACGTACTGGAGGGCTCCCAGCATGATGAGAGGAGCGGTCTCTCCCACAGCCCGGGACAGACTCAGGATGATCCCCGTGAAGATCCCGGGGGCCGCGTAGGGGAGCACGTGGTGGCGTACCACCTGCCACCGGGTGGCACCCAGGGCATAGGCCGCCTCCCTGACGGAGAAGGGCACGGCCCGGATGGCCTCCCGGGAGGCCAGGATCACGAGAGGCAGCACTAGAAGGGCAAGGGTGAATGCCCCCGCGAGAATGCTCTTCCCCATGCGCATCCACTCTACGAACATCCCGAGCCCCAACAGCCCGTACAGGACCGAGGGGACGGCGGCCAGATTGGCGATGTTGAGCTCCAGGGCCCTGGTAATGGGCGAAGGCCGCGCGTACTCCTCCAGGTACACCGCAGCCAACACTCCCAGCGGAAAGGCCACAAGGCTCATGATCCCTGCTACGTAGAGGGTCCCTACTAAGGCACTCGCGTAGCCTGCCTGAGAGGGAAAGCGCGAAGGGAAATTGGTGAACAGCTCCGACCGCAGATAGGGCGCTCCGTCTCGCGTGACGTCCACCAACAGGATTCCCAGAAACATCAACCCCAGCAAGGTAGCCACCTGACAGGCAGCCACGAACATCCGGGCAGTTCGTTGCCGGCCTATCCGGCGTCTCTGCCATGCAGAATCCGCAGCGAGCACGCTCATAGGTACCGTTCCCGAAATCGCTGGACCACCCGGAGACTGGCCAGATTCATGAGAAACGTGAGGGCGAACAGGAGCATGCCCACGGCAAAGAGGGTACGGTACTCCACAGAGCCATAGGGGGTGTCCCCCAGACTCACCTGTACGATGAAAGCGGTGATGGTCTCCACGGTCTCGAGGGGATTCACAGTCCAGTTGGGGGTCTGTCCGGCGGCCAAGGCCACGATCATCGTCTCCCCGATCGCTCGGGAAAGGGCCAACACGCAGGCCGCAGCGATCCCCGAGAGTGCTGCGGGGAACACCACACGCAGGGCCACCTCCATGGGGGTGGCCCCGAGGGCGTAGGCCCCGTGGCGGAGCTCAACGGGAACCGCACGCATTACATCCTCGCTGAGGGAGGAAACCAATGGCAGGATCATGATGCCCATTACGAGTCCTGCGCTCAACGCGTTCTGCCCGGCCATGGCTGGTCCGAAGATACGGTCCTGCAGCAGCGGAGTCACGAAGGTGAGGGCAAAGTACCCGTACACGATGGTGGGGACTCCGGCCAGGAGTTCCAGGACCGGCTTCACTCTCCGCCGGACGCCCTCAGGGGCGAACTCACTCAGGTAGATGGCAGCGAGCAGTCCAAGGGGGACCGCCACTCCGAGAGCGATGAGACTTGTGAGCACAGTCCCTGCAAAGAGCGGCAGTACGCCGAACCGCTTGGTGCTAAATAGCGGGCTCCAGGTGGTCTCGGTAAGGAACTCCTGCACAAGCCGCCAGGGATGGCCCACGAGGTCGGAACGGGCCTCCACGAACCGCTGGAGGTCTGGCCGACGCGCTACCAGGTGGGGGTCTCCGGCGTGTACGGGGAGCCGGAAGAACTCCAGGGTCTCGTAGGCGAGCACCGCAACGATGGCCACCGTAACCCCGACAGAGAGCCAAGCACACAGGGCCAAGCCCGTCCCGATGACCTGTTCCTGCAACCTCCGTCTGCCGCGTCCTTCCCGCATCTACCCCATACTGTCGGTCCATTTGTTAAATCCCGGTTAAGAACCAGCGAGGAAGCGATTGGGGAGCCATTGGGCACGGGGGAATGCCGGAGGTCGTCCCGAACAAGCAGACCCCTTGGCCGAGAAGAGACCCCGGTACCCCCTGAGCCTCGGCCAAGCTCAGGGGGTACCGGAGGGAGTACCGCTACCAGCTAGTGCTGAGATACGCTCCGTAGATGGTGTCTACGGTGTTACCCCCTATCTGCGCAGTGGTGGCGTGCAGCGTCAGGTTCACCCGTGGCGCGAGGGTCCACACCACACCCCCTTCCCACAGGCTCCAAGAGGGATTGCCCGCCACTTGGAAGGTACCGAATTCCCCCACTCCGTATACGGCAAGGCCGTCCATGAGACGAAGATCTAGCCGCGCACCCCCCGCGGAGAGGGAAGACGTGATGTAGAAGATGGGGTAGAAGTCGGGCGAGCGGAGGTTCCCGCGTATCCCCTTGCGGGGTAGGACATAGTCCCCGAAGTTCTTGTACCACAGGCTCAGGTGCGGGGAGAACGTTTGAATACCAGCTAGCTCGGCAAGGTTAACATCCGCTCGTACCATCCAGTAGCTGTCTTCCAAACCGGTCGTATCGTTCCGATAACGGGCGAACTCCGCGGCGAGCCTGAGTCCAGGTACTAGGGTCCCCGATAGGTCCACGCTCCAACCGAACCCGTCCTGATACTGACCGGCGAGCAAGCCCGCAGGGGCTCCTTGACGCATGTCGCTGCGCACGTTCCCTCCCACCGTCCAGCCGGGTAAGAGGGCAAACGAGATACGACCCCCCACCACCGTAGCAGGGGAGGTGATGTCGGGTTCTACCCACTGCGCAAAACCGAACAGGGTCAGCGGATCGATCCGCCAAGTAACATACGCCCCTGAGCGATGCACATTCCCGTTGGTACCGTCCAGTAGGAGCCCGATAGGCCCTAACGTCACCACATCCCGGCCAATCCGAATGCGGAGTCCTCTGAGGCCCAAAGGGTTGTCCATGGTGAGATAAGCCCGATCAAAGTCGATGGCTGCAGCGGATCCAACCGTGCTCGTGTACCGAGCTCTCAGGAACACGCTCACCCCAGGTCCTACAGAACCTGTGTACGTCAGGCGAAACCGGTTGCCGATGTCCAGCGCACCAAAAGTGTATGGCTCAGGGGGAGTGGGGGAGCCATAGTTCACAAAGAACCCGACGTTGAGAGGTGCCGGGAGGCCACCTACGGGTGTCCCCACACTGGGCGCGATGTAGTAGGAGTCGAACAGTCCACCGACTCGCGTGTTGTCTAGACGGGCCCGCAGGGCCTGCAACTCCTCCTCCAGCGCCGTCACCCGCACCCCCAACGCCTGCAACTCCGCCCGAAACTC
>JANXCW010000026.1 GCA_025059775.1 Armatimonadota bacterium | reverse complement strand
GCAGCCAACACCGTCGGCCCCACCGCGGGCGCCCCAAAGTCGGTGGCGTCTAGAACCCCCGGGGTCACGGACACTAGCCAGTTCACCCCCTCCACTAGTAGCGCCCCACCGAGGTCCACGTACGGATTGCCCCCTAAGACCGCCTGTTCCCCCGTGTAGGTGGCGCTGATGATCACCGCCCCCGCAAGCCCCACAGGGCTCCCGAAGGCCTGGAAGGCACGGAAGAAACGGTCCGGAGACCCACCGGTGGTGGCAACCGAGGGGCAAACGACGGGCACAGCATCATCGTCCCCTACTAATGAGGAGGGGACTACGGGCCCGTTGTCGCACACGGTGCCATCCTGCAGGAACACCGCGTTCACCGTGGTGGGTGGAGTCGTCCAGAACCGGGTGGTGAAGGAGAACGAGAAGCCCGTGCCCCCTAGCTGCACCCCCGTGGCACTCGCCACCTGCGGCTGCACCGTCACCGTGTAGGTCGTCGAGCTATTGAGCACAAGCCCCGTCAACTCCACCGCGTTCCCACCCGCCAGGATGGTGCACGCCGTGGGACCCGCCACAGGCGCTGGCGCGATCAAGATATTCCCCGCCGCGCACGGATTCCCCGGACCCGCGTTCGCCACCGCAGCATTGAAGGTAATCCGGATCACCGTGGTCGGCGCTACCCCTGTAGCCCCGCTCGCCGGGACCGTGGCCGTCACGCTAAACGTGGGAGCCGGAGGGGGCGTGGGAGGAGGGGGGGTCGGAGTGGGGGTCGCCGGAGCCGTCGGTGCCGCTCCGCAGGCCGCAGCCACGAGGGCCGCCACCACAGCTAGGGCAGCCCCCTGAAACGCACGAAATCGGGCCATCTCCTTACCTCCTTTCGTCGCAGTCTTCTGCGTGAATTGAGATTCACAGAACCCCCAGGAGTCCTCCTGAGGTTTTCTCCCGGCGGGTCGATCTCCCCACCGCCCGTTCCTCTCCTTCACCCCCTTTCCCGGGCTCGCCTCGTGGGATCTAAGATTCCGTCTGTTCAGTCGCTCCCCGGGGCCCAAAGGTTCAATCCCCCAGCCCCGAGGACCGATGTTAATTTTTGCACGATTCATAGATCCCCTGCAAGGGGAAGATGGCCTGGCCCCCTGGCGGCAAAAGAGCTATTCCGGGCCCTCAGGAGGGAGCGTACCCGCAGGATCCTGCCCCGGACCGGGCCCGTAGGGAGAAAGAGTGAAGAAGGATGTAGAATCGGTGGGAGGAGCCGGGAGCATGCGTATCCGCTACTTGTCTTTCCTCTTGGGGTTCACCCTGGTGACTTCCGGGTGCGGGCTTCTAGCCCCGTGGATCCCGCAGCCCTCTATTCCGGAGGCCTGCCTTCCCCTCTCTCAGGTCTTTGCCGGGACCCCCTCCCCGCGGCGGGGCGGGGAGGGTCAGGAGCCCGGGGGGTATAGGGGGAGGTCCGGGAGGCAGGAGCACGCCACGGACCGGGTGCTGGTGCGGTTCCGGCCGAGTGCGCAGCTCGCTGAGGTCCAGGGGCTTCTGGGTCCGTTCGGGGGAGAGGTGGTCCGGGAGATAGCGCCCCTCCGGACGCGGGTCATTCGGGTAGCCCCGGGGAGGGCGGAGGCGGCGCTTGCGGCCTTTCGGAGATCCGGGGCTGTGGAGAGCGCGGAACCCGATGCCCCTGTCTTCCTCCAGCGGGAGCCCAACGATCCCCTGTACCGCTACCAGTGGCACTACCGGAGCGTCCGCCTGCCGCAGGCATGGGCGTGCACGACGGGCTCGAGCGAGGTGGTGGTGGCGGTGATCGACGACGGGATCACGGACCACCCGGACCTCCGGGGGATCCCGGTGGGGGGGTTCGACTTCGTGGACGGGGATGGGGATCCCCGCTGGCCGGGGTGCTGGATGTCCCCGGAGACGTTCAGCCACGGGGTGCACGTGACGGGAGTGATCGCGGCTCTCACGAACAACGGGATGGGCGGGGCGGGGGTGAATTGGGGTCCGGGCGGGGCCCGGATTCTTCCCCTCCGGGCTTTCGGGTCCTGCCCCGAGGACGGGGGCTTTGTCTCGGACGTGGTGGCGGCCATGGTGTATGCCGTGGACCGGGGGGCCCAGGTGATCAACATGAGCTTCGCGACCCCATACTTCAGCGAGCTCCTGGCCGCGGCGGTGCGGTACGCATACCAGAGAGGGGTGGTGATGGTGGCCGCCGCGGGGAACACCTACTCCGGCCCGGTCGAGTACCCGGCCCGGTTCCCGGAGGTGATCGCGGTCGGGGCGGTGAACTGCCGGAACGAGCGCGCGGTCTACTCCGCGGAGGGGCCGGAGGTGGAGGTGGTGGCCCCCGGGGGGAGTTCGGTGACGGAGTGCGCGATGGACGGCTCCCCGGACGGGGATCTCGTGCTCAGCGCCAGTACAAGCCTCGCCCAGGGCCACGGGTACTTCCGGGCCCAGGGGACCTCCCTGGCCGCCCCGCACGTCTCCGGGGTGGTGGCCCTGATGATGAGCCGGGGGATCCGGGGGGTGGAGACGATCCGGCAGCGGTTGCGGGCCACGGCCCTCGACCTGGGAGAGGCAGGGCGGGATGCCCGGTTCGGGTGGGGGCTTCTCAATGCGCAGGGTGCGGTGGGAGCACGGTAAGTTCAGGCCCAAATGCCCCCGGCATCCAGGAAGGCGGGGCAGTTCCGTTGTAGAACTTCTTGAGGGACACCCAGTCCTGAAAGGAGGGAGTCATGGTGAAGCGGAGGCGGAGGATGTTCTCGGTGCTGGCGATGCTGGCAGGACGTGACGTACCAACCCTAGGGAGGAGAGGGGACGTGGGATCTCCCGATCCAGAGGGCCTCTCCGGAGCCGGAGGAGGCAGATGAGGGAGCGCTGCAGGTCAGGGAGAATGCATTGAGAGGTCGACTGGCCCGAGGGTTCTGTTCGGGGCTGAGGAGCGGGTGGGGGATTGCCGGAGCGGTCTTCCTCGTTTACCTGCTGACGTCCCGGCCCTCCACTCCTTATAATCATTACGTTCTTCTGGCCCATGCCTTCCTCGAGGGGCGCCTTTTCCTAATAGATCCTCCGCCCTGGCTGGAGGTGGCCAGGTACGGGGAGCGGGCTTTCGTGATCAATCCTCCGGCTCCGGTGCTGTTCGTGCTGCCCTTCGTGGCGGTCTTCGGCACCGCTACGAACCAGACGATCATCTCCGCCGCGGTGGGGGCCTCGGCGGTGGGCCTGTTCTGGGTGGCTACCCGTCGCCTGGGATGGGACCCTGTCGCCTGTGTCCTTACCACCTGGCTTGTCGCCTTCGGGACGAACCTGTGGTGGGCCTCCACGGACGGAAGCCTGTGGACATTCGCCCACGCCGCCGCGGTCTTCTTCCTGATGGCGGCTCTGGCAGAGGCAGCTGGAAGGGGACGGCCCTGGCTTGTGGGGATGCTCGTGGGGCTCGGGGGTCTTTCCCGACTCCCCACGTTCCTCACGTTTCCCCTCTTTGCCTATCTCCTCACCCGGGAGATCCAGGACCCCGGACGTCGCATCCGGGCCCTGGTCGCCTTCGGTCTGGGGCTGGGAGCCATGGCGGCTCTCTACCTGCTGTACAACTTCGCCCGGTTCGGAACCGTGCTCGACCTGGGGTACTACCACCCGCAGTACTTCCAGGAGCCATGGTTCACCCAAGGGCGCTTCGATCTCCGCTATGTTCCCCGCCATATCCATGCCATCCTGTTCGCGGGGCCAGTGTTCTCTAACTCCTTCCCATTCGTGCGGCCGTCCCTTGTGGGGATGGGGCTCTTTTTGACGACCCCGGCCTTCCTGTACGCCTTCCGCTGCCCGCTCCGGGGCCTCTCGGGGGCTGCCGCGGTCGCCACGGCACTCACCGCGATCCCCCTCGTGACCTACGGGATCACCGGCTGGAGCCAGTTCGGATACCGGTTCAGCCTGGACGTGCTCCCCATGCTGGCAATCCTGACAAAGGGCGGTCTGGGGAATCCGCTCCGACCCCTTCCCCTGGCGTCCGTGGCCGCCAGCACCTTCATCAACCTGTGGGGAACCCTTTCCTTCAACCGGCTGGGGTGGGCTGTCTAATCCGTCTCCTCCCTGCGGCGTTGAACCTGCAGGCCCGGGTTTGCGACCAAATTCTAGGGGAAGGTGCAGGGGCTCGGGCCGGGCCGCCGAAGCTCTTGGGGAGGTCATGAGAGACGAGGAGCTGCTGCGGCTCATCGCCCAGAAGGATCCCACAGCCTTCCGGGAGTGGTACGACCGGCACAGCCAGGCGGTGTACGGCTACCTGTATCGGCTTCTGGGAGACGGGCACGCGGCGGAGGATGTATTGAGCGAGGCCATGTTCGCGGTGTGGCTGGAGGCGGCCCGGTTTCGGGGAGAGTGCCGGCCGCGGACGTGGCTGTTCCGCATCGCGCGGAACAAGGCGGTGGAGTGGATGCGGCGGCGGGCCGCGGCCCGGGAGAACCCGGACGGGGGGATCTGGGAGTCCGCGGTGTGCGAGTTCGAGAGGATGGACACCCGGCTTGCGGTGGAGCAGGCGCTCCGGGATCTGCCCCGGGAGCATCGGGAGGTGGTGGAGCTCGCCTTCTTCTTCGGCTTCCCGTACGAGGATATCGCCCGGATCCTAGGCTGCCCGGTGAACACGGTGAAGACCCGGATGTTCTGGGCCAAGCGCAAGCTCCGGCGGGCCCTCGGACCTCCGGAAGAGCACAGGGAGGAGGCCCAACGAGGAACGTGACTCCGGAGCACGAGCGGGTGCGATCACTGCTCCCCTGGTACGCAGCGGGGGCCCTGGAGAGGGCCGAAGCCGCTGCGGTGGAGGCGCACCTGCACCTATGCTCTCGGTGCGCGCAGGACCTGCAGGTCCTTGTGCGGCTGCGCGGGGCTCTGCACGACCTCTCCACCTCCCTTCCCTCACCCTCCTCCGAGGTGCTCGACCGCACCTGGATGCGCATCCTCCGGTATGAGCGGGAGCACCCCCCGCGGGAGGTCGTCCGGCTCGTGCGCCCCCTTGTGGCCCTCGCTGCCGCGGTGGGGATGGTGATGGCCGGGATTGCCCTGAGGGGCGATCCCTTGGTGACCCTCGGCGTCGCCCGTGAGGAACCCGCTCCCACACTCCAGGTGGTGTTCCACCCGAGGACCCCGGAGGAGGAGATCCGGGCTCTGCTGCAGGAGATCGGGGGGACCATCGCAGAGGGTCCCCGGGCGAGCGGGCTCTACCGGATCCGCCTGCGCCGGGACGTGGATCCCGAGCAGGTGATAAGGCGGCTGCGGCGGGAGGGGACGATTCTGTTCGTGGAACGCGAGCCTTAGGGATGCGTCCTGTTTCCTCGGCTGGTCTTCTCCTGATCCTCCTCGCGGTGGTGGTCTCGCCCGCGGTCCGGCCCCTCGCCTGGGCCACGGGGAAGCCGGATGTTCCCGCTCCTCCAGGGAGCCCCGGAGGCCCCCCTCCGGCCCCTCCTCCGCATCCGGGAGTTCCCGGCTCCCGGGAATTCCCGAGTGGGGGGCAGGTGCCGGTCTCCTCCGCGGCGGCGGGGGGAGTCCGGGTGACGCCCGAGAGCGTGGGGTTCGAGGGTTGGGGGCATACCGCCGCGGTAGAGCCAGGCCGGCCCCTGCGGGCGAGGGTGCTCGTGGAGGCAGACCGGAGTGCGGAGGTGAGGGTCCGCTGGCAGGTGGACGGAGAGGTAGTGGGGGAGACCCGGAGCCAGGTGGACCAGGGCCGAAAGACCTTCCTGAGTCCTCCCCTCCCCACCGGAAGGCCGGGCCGGTACGTCCTCGATGCCCTCGTGGAGGGTGGCCGGACGTTCGCCACGTCCTACATGGTCCTAGGCAAAGAGGGACCGGACCGGGTGCCGGACGAGGTGGTGGCCCTTCTGGATCCTGTTGAGGGGCTCCCGGAACGGGTCGCTGTCCAGGTCGGACTCGCCGTGGTCCGGGTCCACGCCCTCCCGGCCACCGGGGAGACCCTCGTCACCTACCGAATCCCTCCGGGGCAGGACCCAGAGGCCGTGCTGGAACGGCTTCGGAGGATCCCGGGTGTGCGGTCCGCGGATCGGGTGGCCCTCCTGGAGGGAGCCGCGGGCGGAGATCTGCGGAGTCTGCAGTACGCACCCGTCCTCCTCCAGGTCCCCACTGCCCTCCGGTGGACGCAGGGAAGGGACGTCCCCATTGCCCTGGTGGACACCGGGGTGGACGTGGCGCATCCGGAGTTCGAGGGTCGGGTGGTCCGGGCCGGGGATGTGACCGGCTCCCCCTACGAGCCCGAGGTGCACGGCACCGCGGTGGCCGGGGTGATCGCGGCCCGGCAGAGGATGACCGGGGTGGCCCCGGGAAGCCGGATCCTCGCCCTCCGGGCCTGCGTCGCGGTCCGGAGAGGCGGGATCGAGGCCCGTTGCCGCACGGATGAGGTCATCCGGGCCCTCGACCTCGCCGTACGGCTCGGGGCCCGGATCCTCAACGTGAGCCTTGGGGGCCCCCCGGACGCGGCACTCGGATGGGTGGTGCAGAGGATCCTCGAAAGCGGGATCCTCGTGGTCGCCCCGACGGGGAACGGGGGAGAGGGTCAGACCCCTCCCTACCCCGCGGCCGTACCGGGGGTGGTGGCCGTGGGAGCCACGGACCGCGGGGACCGGCGGGACCCCACCAGTACCCCGGGGGCGTTCCTCTCCGTGGTGGCTCCGGGGGTAGACATCCTCACCGCGTTCCCGGGCGGACGGTATCTCTTTGTCTCCGGGACCTCCTTCGCCGCAGCCCACGTATCCGGAGCCGCTGCTCTCCTCCTGGAACTCTCCCCGGGCCTGGGGCCCAAGGCCGTGCGGGTGGCCCTGGAGCGGACCGCCCGGGACCTGGGCCCCCCCGGATTCGACCCACAGTACGGGTGGGGGCGTATCTCCGCCTGCCGGCCCCTGGAGCTGACCACAGGCACTGTCCGGTGCCGCTAGCCTCAGGGTGAGAGGAAGACCGTCCGGCTGTAGGACTCCCGGATCATGCGGGGGATGGGCTCCCGGGCGAGGGCTGCGGAGGGCTGCATCCGGAGGAGAAGCGGCGCGCGGAGGAGACGGACCCCGGCAGTGCTCCCCACCGGCCCCGTGCGGCCGAGGACCCAATCCGCGGGCTGCTCCGCGTCGTTTGCGTAGACGTAGACAAAGGAGCCGGGGCGTAAGAGGGGGAACGGGAGGCGGGCGCTGTTCGCGTTCCCCCCGCGTACTCCGACCCAGACCGGCCGGCCCGCGGAGTCCCGCAGGTTCACCTCGTGGACCCCTGCCCCCGGCACCGGGGTCCACCGGAAGGAGGAGGTTCCTCCGTCCCACGACGGAGATCCGGGGGCCGGGAGGTACGAGACGAGGATGGAGCCATCCCGGAAGGGGGAGCGCGTAATGGAGACCTCGCCGGTCCCGTCCCGGATGGTGGCGTCGTAGGCATAGCCCAGGGCGAACACGTCCACAAAGGGACTGCCCGCGCCCAGCACGGGCGGAACCGGCACTTCCTGCTGCACCGCCAGCTGCCCGATAAAGGGGCCGGTGTAGGCCTGGGCGAGTTCGAGGTCGTCGAGTTCTCCTGGGGGTCGGGCGAGGAGGTACACGAAGCTGAAGCCGTTGCGGCCCAGGGCCCGCAGCACGTCCCGGGCCGAAGGGTCGTAGAGCAGCAGGAGACTCGTGGTCACGGGCACCATCCGGACCGTGCCCACCTCCGCGCTCCGGTCCGCCGGAAGGCTCACCGAGGGGAGTAAGGCGTACTCCCGGAAGAACCGGACATCCCCGAGGGAAGACCGGCCCGTATAGTTGCCTGCGAAGAAGGGGCGTACGGAGCCGTGACGGACTACGGAGTCCGTCCACACCTCAAACCCGCCGTCGTCGTTCGTGATCCCGGAGTCCAGCCAAGGCGGGCTTGTCCGGCTCCCATACGCCCCCCACCACACGAATCCGATGGTCCCGGGACCTCCGGGCCGCTCGCCGAGGGGGGAGAAGCCCGGTTGAGGCAAGCCCATGGAGTCGAGCAGCCGGCCCTGGACCGCGGGCCTCGCCTGAGATGTCGGGGGAGGAGGTCCCCCAGGTTTCCGGAGGGGGAGGGAGATCCGCAGCGGGAACGGGGTCTGCGCGGTGTGCAGGTCGTACACGGAGAGAGCCGCGGCCCCGATCTCCTCGGGAGGAAGGACATGGATCGCGTAGGCAAAGGACCCTCCCAGGCCCGTGTCGAAGGCTCCGGAGGCGTCCGTGTAGACCACCACGGTCCGCTCCGCGGTTTCCACCGTGACCCGGGCACACCGCACCGGCTGGCCCGAGACCTGGCCGTCTGTGCCCCTGCCCTCTACTACCACCCCGCGCAGGGTGTTGGTCCCGGGAGGCGTGGGTCCGGTTGGGCATGCGGCGCCAGAAGGCCCTCCGAACCCTCCGCACGCGCTGAGGGCAAGGGCCGCGACTACCAAGACCACTACCTGCCGCATCGTCGTCTCCGTTTCCTAAAAATTTAACGCCTGGAGGCCGAAACCCTGGCTCCGGTTCGGAACACTCCGGCACCGGTGAACCGCGGCGGCCCGGGGGGCGTCTATTGGTGTAGAATACCGCGAGGAGGTTGAGGGTGCTCCGGGCCGTTGTGCTGTGGTGTTTCGTTGTCCTCGTGCTGGCCACGGGAGCGGCGGCGCAGGGGGACGGCCGAGTGCTCACGGTCCGGGTGCACTTGGGCGGCCCCGTGGACGACGGACCGGAGGCGGGGCGGTACTACGTGGCCTTCAGCACCCTGCCGGGACTGCTCACAGGCCCCTCGCCCAGTGGGGAGAACTGGACGCACTACGCCCTGTACTATCGGGGCCGGTTTTTCTTCGCGACCCGACGCACCGTGGACCTCCCACCGTTTCTGTTCCGGACCACCCTTCCGCCGGAACCCTGTACCTGCGGCAGTGTGAGCCCAGACCGCAAGTCCCTGAGGGTGGAGGTTCCCTTCTCGCGTCTGCTGGACTCGGGCCGGCTGCAGGGACCCGTGAAGGTCAACGTGGTCACCACCGACCGGTGGAACCGGCCCCTGGACGCCCTGGGACGTGGGGTGGAGGATTCCCTGGGGTTTGTTTCCTTCGACCCGGGTCGGGATGTGATGGTGCAGAGGGAGGCGCAAGCGGGGAACGCCCCGCCGGCTTACGACGTCGTGGGGGTGGAGATCACCCTCCAGGCTCCCTGAGGAGGTGCACCGATGCGGTGGTTGGCACTGGTCCTGTCCGCGGCGCTCCTGGTGGGGTGCGCGGAGTCCAACCTGATCCGGGGAACGGCCACGGACCGGATCCCGCCCGCGGTGACGGCCACGGAGCCCGCGAACGAGGCCCAGAACGTCACGGAGGCCCGGATCACCATTACCTTCAGCGAGCCCATGGCTACGAACACCGTGCAGCTGCGCGCGAACCCCAGTCTCACCCTGGGGGCCCCCACCTGGTCTAACGGGAACCGGACCGTGACCTTCGTCCCCTCCGACCTCCGGCCCAACACCCCCTACACCGTCACCGTCACGGGCCGGGACCTGGCCGGAAACGACCTGCAGCAGCCCTATACCCTGCGGTTCACCACGGGTTCCATCCTCCAGGCCGGTGCGGTGATCGAGGGCCTGCTGCGAGGCCGGGTGTTCGCGGGTCCGGACGAGCGGGTGTACGCGGTGTTCCTAGCCTATCTCGTGAGCCTCGGGGATCGGGCCGCAGCGACCCTCACGGAGGACCAGCGGAACCTCCGGGAGACCCTGGAGCGCACCGCGCCGGAAGCGGTGCGCAAGGTGCGGGAGTTCCTGAGCCAGCACCCAGCCACGGTACGGGACCTAGCGGAGTACGCCCTGTGGCTCACCCCCGACCTGCGGGTGGGCCCTGCCCCGCAGCCCGTGCAGGGGACTTCCCGCACACTCACTCCTGCCTCCCCCCAGCCCGCGCGTCCAACCTCCTCCCCTACCCCCACGAGCCCCACGTCCACTCCTGGTCCCTCCTCCCGCTCCGGCCTGCGGGGTGCTAGCGCCGGGCCAGGCGTCCCAGCGGCCCAGGCCAGCCCTTCGCCCCCCAGCCCCTCCTCAGCCGCGGGCCAGGCTAGGGGCGGAGTGGTGCAGCGGCTGAGTGGGTTCGACGCGGTGATCCGGGAGCT
>JANXCW010000025.1 GCA_025059775.1 Armatimonadota bacterium | reverse complement strand
CCCTCTGTGTACCTGGTGGAGCCCGGGGCGAAGGCGGAGATCCTTTCCGTGGCCTTCGCGGGCGCGGGCCAGCACCAGGACCCGGGCGGCAAGGTGATCCACGCGGCCCCCTACACCCAGTCCTCCATCGTGAGCAAGTCCATCAGCAAGGACGGCGGCCGGGCCGGCTACCGGGGCCTGGTGAAGGTGTACAAGGGCGCCCGGGGGAGCAAGTGCGCGGTGCGGTGCGACGCCCTGATCCTGGACGACCGGTCGCGGTCCGACACCTACCCCACCATGGAGATCGACGAGGAGGACGTCCAGATCACCCACGAGGCCACGGTGTCCAAGGTGAGCGACGAGCAGCTCTTTTACCTCATGAGCCGCGGGATCCAGGAGGACGAGGCCATGAACATGATCGTGCGGGGGTTCATCGAGCCCATCGCCAAGGAGCTGCCCCTGGAGTACGCGGTGGAGCTGAACCGGCTCATCGCTCTGGAGATGGAAGGATCCGTAGGATGAGCGAGGCAGTGACGCGTGCCCTTTCGGATGCATGGGCGGAACCCGGGTGGATGCGGCGGTATCGCGCCCGGGCTCTGAATATGTTCGAGGCCTTGCCCCTCCCCGGGTCTACGGAGGAGGCGTGGCGGCGCACGCCCGCGGAGTGGCTGCTGCAGGAAGAGCTCCTGCCCGCGGTGGAGGAGGCGGGCACGGGATCCCTCCCCCGGGAGGTCACCGACGCCCTGGCGGTGGAGGAGGATCGATCTGGGGCCGTGGTCAACCGGAACGGTGCCCCCCTCCTGGTGGAGTTGGATCCCGCGCTCCGAGGCAAGGGGGTGATCTTCGTAGACCTACGCACCGCGGCCCGGGAGCACCCGGAGCTCCTCGAGCGATCCCTGGGTTCCGTGATTCGCCCCGAGGAGAACAAGTTCACCGCTCAACACGCGGCGTACCTGAGTGGCGGGTCGGTTCTGTACGTGCCGCGGAACGTGGAGATCTCCAGACCCTTCGTGTACGTGGAATGGCTGGAGGCGGACCGGATCGCCCTGTTCCCCCACCTGCTGGTGATCCTGGAAGAGGGGGCCGAGGCGACCCTGGTTCAGTTCTTGCGGTCCGCCCCCGTCCGTGCGGGGTTCGTGAACCTGGGGGTGGAGATTCGGTTGGGAGATGCTAGCCGGCTGCGGTATGCGTGTGGGCAGAATTGGGCCTCGGAGGTGCGTGAGTTCGGAGTGGTGCGGGCGGAGGTGGGCCGGGATGCGAGCCTGGCCAGCTTCGTGAGCGCCTTCGGGGGGAGCGTGGTCAAGGACTTCGTGCAGGTGCATCTCCGTGGCCCGGGCGGATCCAGCGAGATGCTGGGGGCCTTTTTCGCCTCAGACCACCAGCACTACGACTACCACACCCTCCAGGAGCACTGTGCCCCCCATACCACCAGCGATCTCCTGTACAAGTACGCGGTGCTGGATGCGGCCCGGACCATTTTCGCGGGGCTCATCCGGGTGCATCCGGGAGCGCAGCGCACCAATGCCTTCCAGTCGAACCGCAACCTTCTCCTCTCCCCGGATGCCCGGGCGGACAGCAAGCCGGAGCTGGAGATCATGGCCAATGACCTCCGGTGTACCCATGGATCCGCGGTGAGCCGGATTGACGAGCAGCACGTGTTCTACCTGCAGAGCCGGGGCCTCACCCGTCGGCAGGCGGTGCACATGATGGTCGAGGGGTTCTTCAGCGAGGTGCTGGACCGTCTGCCCCGAGAGAACCTTCGGTTGCACCTGGAGCAACTCGTGGCGCGGAAGATGGGGGCGGAAGCCCCCCTCGGGCGGGTGACGGCCCTACGGACGTTGCTGGAGGAGGCCCGGCGGTGAGTCAGGAACTGGAGACCTTCGTGCGGGTGGCGAAGACGAGCGAGATCCCCGTAGGCCGGGGCAAGGCCTACCAGGTGGCGGGCAGGCGGATTGCCGTCTACAATCTCGGCGGGAGGTTCTATGCCATTGACGACCGGTGCACCCACGAGGAGGCATGGCTGTCGGAGGGGCCGGTGATGGGGGAGATGGCGGTCTGTCCGCGCCACGGCTCCCGATTCCACATTCCCACGGGACAGGTGAAATCCCTGCCCGCGGTCCGCAACGTGGCCACCTATGAGGTCCGGGTGGAGGGGGAGGACGTGTACGTGAACCCCACCCCGCGGATGCGCACCGGTCGGATCCACGAATAGGAGGGGGCATGCCCCTGCCCGCGGACGTCCGGAAGGATTTTCCCCTGCTCCAGCGGGAGCTGGATGGAAAGCCCCTGGTGTACCTGGACAGCGCCGCCACCTCCCAAAAACCCCGGGTGGTTCTGGAAGCCCTGGTGGAGTACTACCGCACCTACAATGCGAACGTCCACCGGGGCCTGTACCGCATCGCGGAGCAGGCCACTCTGGCGTACGAGGAAGCACGCGCCAAGGTGGCGGCCTTCGTGGGTGCGCGTCCCGAAGAAGTGGTCTTCGTGCGAGGGACCACGGAGGGGATCAACCTGGTGGCGTATGCCTACGGCCGGGCTTACGTGCGGGAGGGGGACGAGATCCTCACGACGGAGATGGAGCACCACAGCAACCTGGTGCCCTGGCAGCTGCTGGCCCAGGAGCGGGGTGCGTGTCTGCGCGTTCTGCCCCTCCGGGAGGACGGGACCCTCGACCTAGAGCAGCTGGATCGCCTGCTCACGGAGCGTACCCGAATCGTGGCCGTCACCCATCAGTCTAATGTGCTGGGCACCATCAATCCCATCCGCGCCATTGTGGATCGGGCCCACGCGGTGGGAGCCGTGGTGGTGGTGGACGGAGCGCAGAGTGTGCCCCACATGCCCGTGGACGTGCGGGAACTCGGATGCGACTTTTTGGCCTTCAGTGGGCACAAGATGTGCGGTCCGACGGGGATTGGGGTGCTGTGGGGCCGCCTGGACCTGTTGGAGGCCATGCCGCCCTTCCACGGCGGAGGGGAGATGATCGAACGGGTAGAGCTGGAGCGCTCCACCTACAAACCCCCGCCCCACCGGTTCGAGGCGGGGACTCCGAACATCGCGGACGCCATCGCCCTGGGGGTGGCTGTGGATTACCTGCGGGGGATTGGCATGGAGGCCATTCGGGCCCACGAGAAGCACCTGGTGCGATGTGCGCTCGCGCAGCTCGCGGAGGTGGAGGGCGTGCGCATCTATGGGCCTCGGGATCCGGAGATCCGCGGGGGAGCGGTGGCCTTTACCTTGGAAGGGGTACATCCCCACGACGTGGCCCAGGTGCTCGATAGCGAGGCCATCTGTGTCCGGGCGGGCCATCACTGTGCCCAGCCCCTGCACCGGAAGCTCGGGATCCAGAGCACCACCCGGGCCAGCGTCTACCTGTACAACACGCCGGAGGATGTGGACGCCCTGGTACGGGGATTGGAGAAAGTCAAGGCCTTCTTCGGCCTCCGGCGGTCGTAGGCCATGCTGGACGATCTGTACCGGGAGATCATCCTCGACCACTACACCCGACCCCGGAACCGGGGACGGCTGGAACCCGCGGACATCGTCATCGAGGGAGCCAACCCCTCCTGCGGGGATGAAATCAGCATCTACGCCCGGGTGGAGGACGGGGTGGTCCAGGACATCCGGTTCGAGGGGCGGGGGTGTTCCATCAGCCAGGCCTCTGCCTCCATGATGACGGAGCGGGTCCGGGGCAAGTCCCTGGAGGAGGTGAAAGCCCTCATCGAGGAGTTCAAAGGGATGATGCAGGGTGGACCTGCGGAGGAAGACCGCCTGGGGGAGCTCGTGGCGTTGCAGGGGGTTCGGAGGTTCCCGGTGCGGGTGAAGTGCGCCACCCTAGCCTGGGTGGCCCTGCAGCAGGGCGTGCGGGAGTACGAGTCTGGAAGGCGCGCGGTGGTCACCGCGTCCACGGAGGACGAGCTGTAACCCTTTCTCCTCCCACGCCCGCTTCCCGGTACACTGGAGGCACAGGAGGGAGCAAGCTGCCCGAGGGAGAGGGCTGGATCCCTACCGGAGGAGCCAGCGTGCGTGAGGAAGCGGTGGAACGTGGGCGTGTGCGGGCGGCCCAGGGCATGACCTTCCTGAGCCTGCTGCTCATGGGATTCCTCGCGGTGGCGCAGCTGCGGGCGGGCCAGAAGGTTTCCGAAGCGCCGGAGGTCCGCACCCGGAACCTCTACGCCCTGGCGAGCATGTTGCGGCGGGAGCGGGAGGTGCGGGAACGGCTGGAGGCGGAAGTGGCGCATCTGCGGAATCAACTGGAGCAGTACGAGCGGGCGCAGGCGGAGGGCCGGAGCATCGCCGCCTCCTTGCGGGCCCAGGTGGAGCAGCTCCGCTTGGCGCTGGGACTCGTCTCGGTGACGGGACCCGGGGTGGTGGTGCGGATCTCCGCGCCGAAGACCCCACCCCAGCAGGGTCCCGTGCTGGTCCAGTATCAGGACCTGGTGGCGGTCGCCAATGAACTATGGGCCGCGGGAGCGGAGGCCATGGCGGTGAACGGCCAACGGATCACCGCCACCAGCGGCTTCTCGCAGGTGGGGGGCACCATCCTGGTAAACCTGCAGCGTCTGAGCCCGCCCTATGAGATCGCAGCCATCGGAGATCCCGCTACCCTGGAAGGCGCCCTGACCATCCGGGGAGGACTTGTGGAGGGACTGCGGGGACTGGGCCTGGAGATCCGGATCGAACGGCGGGAGCAGCTGGAGCTTCCTCCGTACGGGGGGATCTTCGAATTCCGGCACGCGAGGCCCGGGAAGTGACCTACGACGTGCTCGTGGCGGGCGCTTCCTTCGCGGGGCTCGCGGTGGCGCAACGGGTGCAGGGCCGCGTGGTGCTGGTGGACCGGTACCCCGTGGGAGCTCATCAGACCTCTGCCTGCGGCGCCCCTGTCTCCCTTCTCCGGGCCATGGGGGCGGAGGAGGCGATCCTGCAGATCCATCACCGGATCGTGGTGCACATGCCTCGAGGAACCTATGTCTGGCCGCTCCATGGGGAGCCCTTCTGCACCTTCGATTACCGCCTCTTCGGCCAGCTGGCCCTGCGCCGTGTGCGGGCAGAGTTCGTGCAGGCCTCCGTGCAGGGCATGGTGGGAACCACCGTGCACACTTCTGCGGGAGCCTTCCGGGTGCGGTTGGTGGCGGACTGCACGGGGTGGCGGGCTGCCCTGCTGCAAGCCACGGGCGGCCTGGGACGGCGGCGCTGGCTGGGATTCGGGCTGGAGACGGAAGTCCCGTGCACGTTCCCGGAGGGCCTGCACTTCTTCTTCTGGCCTGACGTCAGCCCCGATGGGTATGCCTGGGCGTTCCCTTGCGGGAAGCGCGTCCGCCTGGGGGTGCTCTCCTATGGGGGACGAACCCGAGTGCGGGAGGACCTGGAGCGGTTCGCCCGCCGGTTCGGGGTGGAGCCCCAGGGTTACCACGGCGGCTACCTGGAGTTCGGCCTACACAACCCCGTAGTTGGTTCCGTGTTCGGCGTGGGAGATGCGGTCGGGCAGTGCCTTCCTCTTACGGGCGAGGGGATTCGGGCCGCGGTGCACGCGGGGTGGCTGGTGGGGCACCTGTTCCAGCAGATCCTGGAAGGCCGGTGCACCGTGGAGCAGGCCCGCGACCGCTATCGAGCCTACGTCGCTGCGCAGCAGAGAAGGATGAAGTTCCTGACGCTGGCGACACAGGCCGTTCTGTACCTCCCCGGCTGGGTTGTGGAGCTCTTGGTGCGTGCCTTCTCGTGGCCTCCCCTCCGACAGCGGTTCCTGGCGGAGTACTTCGCCACCTTCGGGCCGAGCTCTGCCTCCGGTATACTGGAGGGTGAGGCCGGGGTGGCGGAACTGGCAGACGCGGCGGACTCAAAATCCGCTGGCCTGCTGAGGCCGTGTGGGTTCGACTCCCACCCCCGGCACCAGGGCGGATAGCTCAGCGGGAGAGCACGTCCCTTACAAGGACGGGGTCGCAGGTTCGATTCCTGCTCCGCCCACCAGCGCGGGTGCCTGCGGGAAGAGAACAGGGTGGACCGCACGCATGTTATAGGTTCCGGGTGGCGTGGAGCATGGCGATGTAGGCGAAGGCGCAGGCCGGGCCCAGGGTGCCTCCCGGACCTGGGTAGGTGCGCCCCATCACGGAGGCGCTGGTGTTCCCCGCCGCGTAGAGTCCCGGGATGGGCGTGCCATCCTCCCGCAGCACACGGCCCCACGCGTCCGTCAGCAGCCCTCCCTTGGTCCCGAGGTCGCCGGGATACACCGCGGTGGCATAGAACGGAGGCCGGTCAAGAGGTCCCAGGTTGGGGTTGGGACGCACCCGGGGATCTCCGTAGTAGTTGTCGTAGGCGTTCTCCCCTCGCTGGAAGTCCTCATCCCTTCCAGCCCGCGCCATGCGGTTGAACCGTTCCACGGTGTGCACGAGGCCGTCGGGGTGGATGGCGCACCGGCTCGCCAGCTCCCGCAGGGTACTGGCCCGTACCAGGAACCCTGGGCCGGTGGCGGAAGCGGGGGTGAATCCCGGAGGTAGAAGGCCAAACGGGTAATAGCGGCGATGCTTCGCATCGATGACGAGCCAGGCAGGGATGGCGGGGATCTCCCGGTGGCGCTCGTACTGCCGGTGGCCACAGTCCACGTAGGAGGCAGACTCGTTCATGAACCGTTGACCGCTCGCATCCACGATGATCGAGAAGGGTAGCGAGCGCTCCCACAGCAGAAAGAGCGGCCGACCCTGGGGGGTGAGGGCGGTGGGTCCCCACCAGGCATCGTCCATTAGGACCACCGCGGCGCCGATGGCCTGGGCCGCCCGGATGGCGTCCCCGGTATCCGCAGGCGCAGCAGAGGTCCACGCGGTGGAGATGGGATGCGGGTGGTACCGCTCCCGCATCTCCCGGTTGTGCGCGAATCCGCCGGCCGCCAGGAGGACTCCGAAGCGGGCCCGGATCCGTACAGATCGGTTGTGATGCCGCACCACGGCGCCTGTCACGCCTCCGTTCTCCACCAGGAGTTCCAGAAGAGGACTCTCCAGCCAGATGGGAACGCCGCGCTGCAGCACGAGCCAGAGGAGCTGTCCGATAAGCGACAGCCCCATGGTGAGCGGGAGACGACCCCGGAGACGGTGAGCGGCCCATCGACCCAGAACCCGTAGGGCTGCAAGCGCTCCGCGGGGCGTCCGCCGCATCAGGGCGAAAGCCGCGGCCTCGTTGGTGTGGATGGGAATC
This sequence comes from Armatimonadota bacterium, assembly GCA_025059775.1. NCBI lineage: Bacteria > Bacillati > Armatimonadota > Armatimonadota bacterium. The sequence continues at coordinate 4,072 of JANXCW010000025.1, read as the reverse complement.
GCTGGCAGATGGGGGTGCCGGTGCAGTCGGGCCAACCACGGGCCCAGTTGCCGGCCGTCGAAGACCGCTCCCTCGATGCACCGGCCCGCGAGGGAGGCCCCAGGCCGGTCGGGGTAGTAATCGGGGTATCCGCGCGCCGCGCGCCACCGGAACCCCAGGCGCTGCAGGAATTCCACCATCCGTGGCCCGTGCTGGAGGAAGGCCCGGCGACGTGCCGGTGAGGAGGCCGGGCCGACATCGCCCACCACGTGGTCGAGGTAGGTGAGGGCGGCTTCGAAGGAATCCTGAACCCCCGCCGCGCGGCTGACGGGGTTGTTGGGGATCCACAGGCCCCCTCCGGACCACGCACTGGTTCCCCCCACGAACGCGGTCTTCTCCACGATGAGAGGCTCAAAGCCGTGCTCTTTCACCACGAGTGCGCCCACGAGTCCCGCGGCTCCGCTGCCCACGATCAGGACATCCGTCTGGTAATCGAAGTCCGACATGAATCCATCCCCTCCCGCGTGGCCTGCCCGTGCCTCCATGGTGGAGGGGCTAGGCGCCTTCGGGCAAGAAGCTTCCCTAGGATTAGACGTTTCTGTACACTGGGCGTAGAAACCAGTGCGCGGAGGACGCGCCATGAGGCTTGCGGGAAAAGTAGCGCTCGTCACGGGAGCGGGAGCGGGGATCGGGAGGGCCATCGCGGTGCGGTTCGCGGAGGAAGGAGCCGCGGTGGTGGCCTCGGACATCGTGGCCGAGCGGGTGGAGGCGACGGTGGCAGCCCTCCGGGAGCAGGGAGGGAAGGGGGTGGGAGTAGTGGGAGACGTTTCCTCGGAGGCTGACGCGGACCGCATGGTGGAGAGCGCCGTCCGGGAATTCGGCCGCTTGGATATCCTGGTCAACAACGCGGGGATCATGGACCGCTTCCTGCCGGCCGCAGAGACGCCCACGGACCTGTGGCGGCGGGTGATGGGCGTCAACCTGGAAGGGCCCTTCTTCCTCTGCCGTCGGGCCCTCGGGCACATGCTGGAACAAGGCGGTGGGGTGATCGTGAACATCTCGTCCGTGGCGGGATTCCTAGGAGGTCGGGCGGGCGTGGCCTATACCGTTTCCAAACACGCCCTCATCGGTCTCACCCGCCACATCGCCCAGCACTACGGAACCCGGAACATTCGGTGTAACGCCATCTGCCCAGGGGCCATCCAGACGGGGATCCCGCTGGGCGGGGAACCCCACGCGGAAGCTATGCAGCGGGTGATGGGGTTGATGTCCTACATGCCGCGTCCGGGTCAGCCGGAGGAGGTGGCCCGGGCCGCCCTGTTTTTGGCGAGCGACGAAGCCAGCTACGTGAACGGGGCGATCCTCGTAGTGGACGGCGGGTGGACGGTGGTGTGACAAGAGCCCGCGGGGATTGACAACCCCACGGCTTTGTGCTAAAGGACAGGCAAAGGCTTGTCCGCCCCGTTGCGGGTGCAGGCCCCGTAGCCTGAAAAGCCGGCCCTGAGGCCCCAGGCGGAGTCAGTTCCGCCTGGGGCCTTCCATTTTTCGTGCGGGAGGGAGTATATGGAGCTGCGCACGCGGTCGCAGAATGCCATCGAACGCCTCAAAGCCGAAAAGGACGGACTGGAGGTAGGAGCCCATATCCCCCGGTTCGCGGAGCTCGGCTGGGAGCGGATCCCCCGGGACGACGTGGAGCGGCTGAAGTGGTGGGGCGTTTTCCTGCGCCGTCAGAGCGAAGGAGAGCCCGGCTACTTCATGCTGCGCGTCCGCATCCCCAACGGGATCGCCACCGCATCCCAGGTCCGGGAGCTGGCCACCCTCAGCCAGCAGGTGGGCCGGGGGCTCATGGACGTCACCATCCGCCAACAGATCCAGCTGCGGTGGATCCGGATCGAAGACGTGCCGGAGATCCTGGAACGGCTGCAAAGGGTGGGCCTGACCACCCTGCAGACGGGTATGGACAATGTGCGCAATGTGGTGGGATGCCCCCTCGCGGGCCTGTTGCGCACAGAACTCTTTGACGCCTCTTTGGTGGTGCGGGCCTTCACGGAGCGCATGGTGGGGAATCGGGCGTACACAAACCTTCCCCGGAAGTTCAACGTGACCATTACGGGCTGCGTGGAGAACTGCACCCACGCGGAAACCCAGGATCTAGCCCTGGTGCCCGCGGTGCGAGGGGAGAAGGTCGGTTTCAACGTGCTGGTCGGCGGAAAGATGGGGTCTGGCGGCTACCGCATCGCAGTCTCCTTGGACGCCTTCGCGTCCCCGGAGGAGGCCCCGGAGGTGTGCGAGGCCATCGTGGCAGTCTTCCGGGACCACGGATTGCGGGAGGCCCGCGGCAAGGCCCGCCTGAGCTTCCTGCTGGACGCGTGGGGCGTAGAGCGGTTCCGGGCCGTGGTGGAGGCGTACCTACGCCGCCCGCTTGCGCATGGGGGACAGGATGCTCGCCGATCTGGACACAGCGACCACCTGGGGGTCGTGCCGCAAAAGCAGCAGGGGCGTTGCGCGGTAGGCCTCTGGGTACCCGTGGGCCGCCTTCGGGCCGAGCAGCTGTTGGAGCTCGCACGCCTGAGCGAGGTGTACGGGGAATCGGAGGTGCGGTTTACCACGTCGCAGAACGTCCTTTTGCCCCACGTGCCGGAGTGGCGGCTGGAGGCCCTGCTCGCCGAACCCCTCCTCCGGGAGCTGCCGCACGACCCGCCGCCCGCTCTGCGGGGGCTGGTAGCCTGCACGGGCACGGATTTCTGCAACCTGGCTCTCATCGAGACCAAGCGTCGGGCCCTGACCATCGCCCGCTCGCTTCAGGACCGGGTAGAGCGGTCCGTGACCGTGCACTGGTCTGGATGCCCCGCGGGGTGCGGGAACCACGGGGTAGCGGACGTGGGACTCGTGGGCAAGAGGGTTCGCCTCGGCGCCGCCGTGGTGGAGGCCGTAGACGTGTACGTAGGCGGCAGCAGTGGGCCCGAGGCCGCCACGGCCGTGAAGCTCCTGGAGGATGTGCCCTGCGATGCCCTGGAACCCGTGCTCGAAGCCCTGATGCGTTACGGGAACTTCGAGGAACTGCGCGCGCGGCTGAGGGCGACCGCAACCAGTGCTCCCACGGCCCGGGAGGTCGTCCCCGGAGGGCCCGTGGTGCAGGCCCCGGACGGCGCAGGGGGGCACGGGTGAAGAGCCCCATCGTGGTGGAAGTCGGGAGGGGATGACATGGCCTACGTGATGCCCGACCGCGTGGTGCAGAACATGGTGCAGGCGGGGGCTGCGAAGGCCCGGTTGCGGGTATCGGACCTGCTCGTCCGGGGATTTCTCTCCGGTGCACTTCTGGGGGTTGCCACCACCCTGGCCCTCACCGCGCAGCTCCAGACCCGCGTCCCTCTGGCGGGTGCCTTGGTCTTTCCCGTAGGGTTCGTGATGATCGTGCTGCTGGGACTGGAGCTGGTGACGGGGAACTTCGCGCTGGTCCCCCTCGCCGTTCTGGAGGGACGGGTGGGAGGACGGGAGCTGGCGCGGAACTGGACCTGGGCGTTCCTGGGGAACTTGCTGGGCGGCATGACCTACGCGGTGCTGTTCGTGGCCACGGTGGCACCGGATTCCGCGATGGCCAAGCTGCTCGCAACCCTCGCGGAGGCGAAAACCCTGGGATACGCGCGGCTGGGAAGCGATGGCCTACGAATCGCCTTTGTGAAGGCCCTCCTTTGCAACTGGATGGTGACCTTGGGAGTGGCCCTCTCGTTCAGCTCGCAGGGCACAGGGGGCAAGATTGCGGCCATGTGGCTGCCCATCCTGACCTTCTTCGCTCAGGGGTTCGAACACTCGGTGGTGAACATGTTCGTAATCCCCGCGGGGATCCTGAGCGGCGCACGGGTTTCCGCCTGGGAGTGGTGGATCTGGAATCAGATTCCCGTCACCGCGGGGAACGTACTGGGAGGTCTCGTCTTCACCGGGTTTGCGCTGTACTTCGCACACAGGCAGCCCGGGAGGTTGGTCCGATCGCTCCCTGAATCAACCCTGCGGGAGGGCAGGCGGGAGGGATAGAGGGGTGTACTATCCGGTGATGTTGGATCTACGGGGTCGGCGGTGCGTGGTGGTGGGGGGA
>JANXCW010000024.1 GCA_025059775.1 Armatimonadota bacterium | reverse complement strand
AGACAGCCCCAGGGCCTGATGGCGCGAGATGTAAAGGATGGCCCCCTTTGCTTTGCCCCGCTACCGTCCCACATGTTCCTGAACCAGGTCAGTGGCCCTCCACCGCCTGCACAGGAAGGACGCCCCACAGGCGGCACACGGAGCACCCCCCGGGAAGGCCCCGGGCGGCGCCCGTCTCCCCCGCCGCCCCACGGGGGAGCCCCGGCGCGAGGGCCTTGCGCGGCTGGAAGGGGATTCCTAGGATAGGGAATGCTGCAACGCAGGCCGGTATGCCGCGAGGAGGGAGCACATGTGGATGGTGCCGAAGGCCATCACCCTGACCGCGGGATCTGGGGAGGGGAGCACGGAGATCAACGCCTTCGACCGGGCCCTCCTCAACGCCGGGATCGCGAACCTGAACTTCCTCCGGGTCACCAGCATCCTGCCTGCGGGCTGTCGGGTCGTCCCCATGAGAAGGATTCCGGCGGGGACCCTCATGCCCGCGGTGTACGCCCGGATCAGCAGCCACGTCCCCGGGGAACGCATTGCGGCCGCCATCGGCGTGGGCTTCAGCGAGGACTCGTACGGAGTGATCATGGAGTATTCCCACCGGGGGACTGCGGAGAACGCGGAGCAGATCGTTCGCCGGATGGTGCGGGAGGCCTTCGAGAGCCGCGACCTGCGGTTGCGGGAGGTGGTGGTGGAATCCACGGAGCACGTGGTGGAACGCATCGGTTGCTCCGTGGCCGCAGTACTTTTCTGGCCCGACTGAACGCCCGCATCCCCGGTCGGCCTCGACTCAAGGGAGGGCACAGGAGGAAGAGGCGATGGAGGAGTGGTTTCGGGATACCGGCGGGGAAGGGTTCGCCAATGCATATCGCATTGATGAGGTGCTCTTCGACGGACGTTCCCGCTATCAGCACGTGCAGGTGGTGCGCAATGCATTCTTCGGTCGGATGCTCCTCCTGGACGAGGCGGTACAGACCACGGAGGCGGACGAGTTCATCTACCACGAGATGCTGGCGCACCTCCCTCTTGTCACGCATCCCGCTCCCGCCTCCCTCCTCATCATCGGCGGGGGAGACGGCGGACTGCTGGAGGAAGCCCTCAAGCATCCCCTCAGGCGAGCGGTGATGGTGGAGATCGACGAGCTGGTGGTGGAGGTCACCCGACGGTACATCCCGGAGATCCCCAGAGGTGCCTTCGAGGACCCCCGGGTGGAGCTCCGGTTCGAGGACGGATTTGTCTACGTCCGCCGCACGGAGGGACGGTTCGACGTCGTACTGGTGGATTCCACGGACCCCCAGGGACCTTCCGTGCCGCTTTTCAGCTCGGAGTTCTATGGGGACCTCCAACGCCTCCTCACGGAGGAGGGGGTGGTGGCCGTCCAGAGCGGGTCCCCCCTCTACCAGCGGGATCTCATCGTGCAGGTTCGGCGAAACCTCAAGCAGCATTTCCCCATTGTCCGCACCTTCCTGGTCCCCATCCCCACGTACCCGGGGGCTCTATGGTCCTTTACCCTGGGCTCTAAGGGGCCGGACCCCCTGGCCATCTCCCCGGGGGTGATTGAGGATCGGATCGCGGGGATGAACCTCCAGTACTACACCGCGGCCCGCCACCACGAATCCCTCATCGCCCCACCCTTCCTGCGCGAGGTGCTTGAGGCGTAGTGCGGTTCCTGGGCACTCGCCAGACCCCACGCCCGGTCGCGGCGATCCTCGGCGTTCCGTACGACGGTACCCAGTCCTACCGGCGTGGGGCGGCGCAAGGGCCGGAGGCCATCCGGGCCGCCTCGTGGAGTCTGGAGACCTACAGCCCTGTGCTGCACCGGGATCTGGAAGCGCACCTGGCGGTAGCGGATCTCGGAGATCTCCCCGTGGCAGGGCTCGATCCTTCCGCTATGGTGGAGGTGGTGGCCCGGACGGTAGCTTCCCTGGACGCGGACACCGCTCCGGTCCTGCTGGGAGGTGACCACACCCTCACCCTGGGCGCGGTACGGGCCCTTGTAGCCCGCCATCCGGACCTCCGGGTGGTCCAGTTCGACGCCCACGCGGATTTGCGGGAGGTCTACGAAGGGAACCGGTTGTCCCACGCCTCCGTGATGCGGCGGGTGTGGGAGGTGGTGGGGGATGGCCGGATCGTGCAGCTGGGGATACGGTCCGGAATCCAGGAGGAATTTGAATTCGCACGGGCACACTGCCGGTGGAGCCTGGGTGCCCTCGCCCTTCCGGATACGGTGCGGCACGAGCTCCAGCAGGTCCCGGTTTATCTCACCCTGGATCTAGACGTACTGGATCCTGCCTTCGCGCCGGGGGTCGGGAACCCGGAACCGGGTGGGCCCTCCTTCCAGGACCTCTGCGGGGCCCTCCGAGGCCTCGGGCGCCTCCGGGTGGTGGGGTTGGACGTGGTGGAACTGGCCCCTCCCTTAGACCCTTCCGGGGTGAGCGCGGTGGTGGCCGCCAAACTCCTCCGGGAGGTCCTCCTCCAGTTCTTCACCGCCGGGTGAGTTCTATGCGCACCTGCTCATGGAACCCCTCCAGGATCTCCAGGAACTCCTGGCGGGGAGGGCTGGTGCTTGCCGCGGGGAGGGGGCCCAGGAGGGCACGGATCTCCGCAAAGGTCAACCCCCGATCCCGGAGGTCCTCGACCCGATCCTGGGAGATGCCCGTGGCCCGGTGGAGGGCGAGGATCCGGTCCGCTTCCGCCCCGGGATCCGTCCCCTGAGCGAAGGCCAACAGGACCGCGGTAGGGACGTTGCCCACCGCGGCGAACCGGAGCCCTGCCCGCTCCCATACGAGGACCCGGAGGGCCCCGGAAGCATACAGGCGTGCCTCGAGATCCCCGCGGCGCAGGGGGAACCCGATCGGAAGGAAGCGCACGCGCCCGGCAGGGATCTGGAACAGGGAGACCGTGGTTTGCCCATCCCCGTACCAGAGCACCACGGCCTGGGCGCCGCCGATCCGGACGATTCCGGCACCACGGTACCGGAATCCCGCGGGCACCTCCGCGGGCGCCACGGGGAGGAAGCCCACATGCGCAGCGAGATCCGAGAGCCGGAGGGCCCGAAAGCCTTCCGATCGGAGGTCCACCACCCGGGCCCTGGCAGGGGGCCGGAACCGGAAGAGGACAGCAGGCAGGTCCGGCACAACGCGGATTCCCGTGAAGGCAGAGGCGAAGAACACCCCACGTTCCGGATCCGATTCCTGCCAGGCAAGGATCAACCCCGTAGCCCGATCCACCCAGATCCTCCGGTAGACGCCCTGGTCCCTGGGAACGATCTCCAGGAGGTATGCCGGGCGTGCCACGACCCGGGTCATCCCCAGGAGCCGCACGCGGTAACGCTCGACGAGCGTCTCCGGCTCCTGGAAGCCCGGACGGCCCAGGGACGGGCCCCGCACTACGAGGTGCACGGAAGGTTCATAGTGCCAGGTCTCTTGACCGGTGTCTATCAAGATCCGCCCCGCGATCCTCTCCGGGGAGAGGTACTCCATCCGGTAGGCATGCGGGCGCCGGTGCATCTCCAGCAGGGTCACGGACTCCACCCTGCCTCTCCGATGGACTGCGAGGACCTTCGTGCCCTCATAGCTCACCGTCTGGGGCGCCCTTAGCGCCCACCGGAGGACGGCCAGAGGGGAATCCATCCGGCCGCCCGCGCTCCCTCCCGCCGCCAGCACCACGAGGGCCAACGCCATACCCCAGCGGCTCACCGGTCCTCCTCCGGAGGACGCTCTCCCGTGAGGGAGAGGTTGGCGTCCGTGAGGGTGATGCCCACATAGGCCCGATCCACCAGAGGGTTTGCGGAGGACTCGCGGGTGTGCTCCCACACGAAGAGGTCCACCACCCTCCCCGCATCCTGGGAGGTGTCCCGTTCCATGCGAAGGAGGGGAACCGCGCCAAGCACCACTACCGCTACCAGGGAGGCCGCGGCGACCACGATTCGGGTTTGGGCGCCCGCGAACAGTCTCCGGAGCGTGCCCGACCCGTCCGGTCCCCCCCTGGCGGTCTCCTGCCCCCGCACCACCCGGAGGATCCCCGCGGTGATCTCCTCCGGGAGGGGTCGGCCCGGAAGGGCCCGGAGAACGCCCCGCACCCAGCGCAGTTCCTCCAGGAACGCCCGGGCCTCCGGGTCCGTGCGCAGGAGCCGTTCCACCTCCGCCCGCTCCTGAAGGGTCACCTCCTCGTCCAGGTAGCAGGAGAGCAGCCGCTCCAGGCGGTGGTTCACGTCCTCCCCTCCTCCCCGCGGACGCCGCCACCATCTGCCCGGCAGTAGAAGGGTGCAAGGCGGTCCCGCAGAAAGCGCCGTGCCCGGTGTAGGCGGGACTTCACCGTCCCGATGGGAATCCGCAGGATCTGGGCCACTTCCTCATAGGAAAACCCCTGGATGTCTACCAGGACCACCACCATCCGGAGGTCCGGGGTAAGGGCCGCCAGGGCGTTCTGGATCTCGGCATCCATCACGGGGTTCACCACCTGCTCTTCGGGGCTGCTGGACTCGTCCGGGACCGTCCGCTCCGCCTCGTCCCCCCGGGGTGTGACGACCGGAACGTCGAGGGATTCCACCCGTACCCTTCCCCGCTTCCGGAGCTGATCGATGAAGAGGTTCAGGACGATCCGATACAGCCACGCGTCCAACGGTACCCCGGGCTCCACCCTGGAGAGCGCCCGGTAGACCCGCAGGAAGGCCTCCTGGGTCAGGTCCTTCGCATCGGCCTCGTTCCCGCTCAGGCGGTACGCGATGTTGTAGACGTGGCGGCCGTAGCGATGGACAATGGCCTCGAAGTGCGCCACTTCCCCCGCGGCCGAGTGGCTCGCCGGGGAGTCCGGCACCAGGGCACCCTCAAGGAGATCCGCCACGCCCATCCTTACGGAGGGCGGGCAAAACCGGTTCCATCCCAACATGGACCCTCCCAACGCAGCCGTCCAGCGCGTTCACTCCAGATGGAATGCCGGAGTTCACCCCCCGGGAGACCCTGCTCATCGCCCTGGCGGCCGTGCTGGCCATAGGTGCCGTGCTGGCTCGTAGTCTTTCCCCTCCCACCCCGCCCGTGGTGATCCAGGCCCCAGACGAACCCTCCCCCAATCCTGTGCCCGCATCCCCCCGCATCCATCCCCTCGTTGAGTTCACCGGGCCCCTCTCCCTCAACGCTGCCACCCAGGAGGAACTGGAGCAGCTGCCGGGGATTGGGCCGAAGCTGGCCCATCGCATCGTCCAGGACCGAGCCCTGCGAGGCCCGTATACCCGGGTGGAGGATCTCCTGCGGGTAAGGGGCATCGGACCGAAGCTCCTCGAACGGATTCGACCCTACGTCCGGGTGCCCTGACACCCTACCCCTTTGTCTGCGCCGGCACGGGCTCGGAGACCACGTTGACCACCTTCCCCGGCACGTAGACCACGTGCTTCACCCGGCGCCCGTTCAGCGCCTGCTGGACCTTGGAGCTCGTGAGCGCCAGCTCACGGGCACGGTCCTCGGGGATGTCCGCGGGGACGGTGATCCGGTCGCGTACTCGGCCGTCCACCTGCACCACCAGGGTGATCTCTGGGGTCCGCGCCAGCTCCGGATCATAGGAGGGCCAGGACTGGGTGTGCACGCTGTAGGATCCCCCGATGCGCTCCCACAGTTCCTCCGCGAGGTGGGGGGTGATGGGGGCCAGCAGGAGCACGAGGTGACGGATCGCCTCCGCCCAGGCCTGTGTGCCCCGAAGCCGGCTCTGGACCCGGCCCAAGTGGTGGGTGAACTCCATGAGGGAAGCGATGGCGGTGTTGAAGGCGAACTGCTCGAAATCCTCCGTCACCCGCTTCGTGATCCGGTGGGCCCACCGGCGGAGCTCCAGCTCCGCCTCGGGATCCGCAGCCCGGGCCGGATGACGGACCTCCTCGGCGGTCCCGGCGACCACGCCCCACACCCGCCGCAGGAACCGTGCAACCCCCTCGATGTCCCGGCTGCTCCAGGGGCCTCCCTCCGCCCACGGCCGCATGAACATGAGATAGGCGCGCACTGTGTCGGCCCCGTACTTGGCCACCTGCTCGTCGGGGTCCACCACGTTGCCCCGGGATTTGCTCATCTTCTCCCCGTCCTCCCCGAGGATCACACCCTGGTTAAACAGGCGCAGCGTGGGCTCCCGGAACCGCAGCAACCCCAGATCCGCCAGCGCCTTGGTGAAGAAACGGGTATAGAGGAGGTGCATCACCGCGTGCTCGGCTCCCCCTGTGTACTGATCCACGGGGCACCAGTAGTGCACCTCCTCCACGTCAAAGGGGCCCTGGTCGTAGTGCGGAGAGACGTATCGGTACTGGTACCAGGAGGAATCCACGAAGGTGTCCATGGTATCCGTCTCCCGTTCTGCCTCTCCGCCGCACCGGGGGCAGCGGGTCCGACGGAACCCCTCGTGGTACTTCAGGGGGGACTCGCCCGTGGGCATAAAGTCCACATCCTCCGGGAGCAGCACCGGCAGGTCCTCGTAGGGCACGGGCACCGTCCCGCACCGCGGGCAGTAGACGATGGGGATGGGGGTCCCCCAGTACCGCTGGCGGCTGATGAGCCAGTCCCGCAGCCGGTAGCGCACCGCGGCCTTGCCCTTGCCCTGCTCCTCCAGCCACGCGATGACCTTCGGGATCCCTTCGGGGACCAGGGTTCCATCGAAGGGGCCGGAGTTCACCATACGGCCCGGGCCCTCGTAGGCGCGTTCCAAGGGTTCCTGGAGCGGCTCACCCTCGGGACGGACCACCACCCGGACGGGAAGGCCGAACTTCCTCGCGAATTCGAAGTCCCGCTGGTCGTGGGCGGGAACCCCCATGATGGCGCCTGTGCCGTAGCCCATGAGCACGTAATCCGCGATCCACACGGGGATCCGCTCCCCGGTCACGGGATTCTCCGCGTACGTGCCCAGGAACACCCCGGTTTTCTCCCGCTCCGTGCTCATCCGCTCGATCTCGCTCTGGCGGCGGGCCTGGTAGCTGTACGCCTCCACCTCCTTCCGGCGGTCCAGGGCCGTGAGAACCTCCACGAGCGGATGCTCGGGCGCCAGCACGAGGAAGGTGGCACCCCACAGGGTGTCCGGCCGTGTGGTGAAGACCGGGACCTCGTGCGGGGTGCCGTCCGGCGCAAAGGCCCGGAAGACCACCTCGGCTCCCTCGCTGCGGCCGATCCAGTTGCGCTGCATGGTGACGATGCGTTCAGGCCATTGGATCCCGGAGAAGTCCAGCAGTTCCTCCGCGTACTTCGTGATCCGGAAGAACCACTGCTCCAGATCCCGCTTGACCACAGGGGTATCGCACCGCTCGCACCGTCGATCTGGGCCGACCACCTGTTCCCGGGCCAGGGTGGTGTTGCAGTTCGGGCACCAGTCCACGGGTGCCAGGGCGCGGTACGCAAGCCCTGCCTCGTAGAACTTCAAAAAGAACCACTGGTTCCACTTGTAGTACTCTGGCTCGCAGGTAACGATCTCCCGGGACCAGTCCCACATGGCTCCCATGGAGCGCAGCTGCGCCCGCATGCGCTGGATGTTCTGCATGGTCCAGGTCTTGGGATGAATCCCGTGCTTGATGGCCGCGTTCTCCGCGGGGAGCCCGAAGGCATCGAACCCGATGGGGAACAGCACGTTGTACCCCTGCATGCGCCGGAAGCGGGCCGCGGCATCACTGGGGGCCATGGCGTACCAATGGCCGATGTGCAGATCCCCGCTGGGATAGGGGTACATGGTGAGGAAGTAGAACTTCGGTCGGTCGCTGCGCTGGGGCGTGTGATAGAGCCCGTCCTGCTCCCACCGGGCCTGCCACTTCGCCTCGATGGCCTTGGGATCGTACCGGGAGGGCATCGCCTCACGCTCCTTCCACATAGGTGAGCCAGCCGTGGCGGTCGGGTGCCTGGCCCCGCACGATGGCGAAGAAGGCGTCCTGGATCCTCCGGGTCACGGGCCCGGGTTGCCCCTGCCCGATCACCTGCCGATCCACGGATCGCACGGGGGTGATCTCCGCCGCGGTCCCCGTGAGGAAGACCTCATCTGCCACGTACAGCATCTCGCGGGGGATGGGCATCTCCCGGACCTCGTATCCCAGCTCCCGGGCGAGCGTGATGGCCACCTGCCGGGTGATGCCGGGGAGGATGGACTGGGCGAGGGGAGGCGTGTAGAGGACCCCGGAGCGGACCAGAAAGAGGTTCTCGCCGCTCCCCTCGCTCACGTATCCTTGGACGTCTAGCATGATGGCCTCCCCGTAGCCGTCGTCCACGGCCTCCATGGTGGCGAGCTGGCTGTTCACGTAGTTGCCCGCGATCTTGCCCATGGCAGGGTGGGTGGAGGGTGCCATCCGCCGCCACGAGGAGACCCTCACGTCTACCCCTTTCTCCAGGGCCTCGCCCCCGAGGTATGCCCCCCACTCCAGGGTGAGGATGGCGACCTCCACCGGGGACTTCCGAGGGTCCAGGCCGAAGGCCCCGGCCCCCCGGTACACCAGGGGCCGGATGTAGCAGGAGGCGTGCCCGTTGGCCCGGACCACCTCCAGAATGGCCTGTCGAAGCGCCTCCTTGGAGTATGGCACGGCCATGCGGAAGATCCGGCAGGAGTCGTACAGGCGGTCCAGGTGCGCCTCCAGGCAGAACACCGCAGGACCTCTCGGAGTGGGGTACGCCCGGATCCCTTCGAAGACGCTGCTCCCGTAGTGCAGGCTGTGGGCCGCCACGTGGACCACCGCGTCCTCCCAAGCCACGAGCCGCCCGTTGTGCCAGATGTATCGCCCTCGCTCCATCCCCGCACCCCGCTCCGTTCGGCGGATTCAAAAAACCTCCGGCCCTCAACTGGGTCGGAGGCTTCACGGGAACCGTGTGCCGATCTCCTAAAAATTTCATTGGTGGAGCCAAGGGGACTCGAACCCCTGACCTCGTGCATGCCATGCACGCGCTCTCCCAACTGAGCTATGGCCCCACCGATGCTCCTCTTACCTCGTACCTCGGGCTCTCCGCCCACCCGGATCTGGGCCCGCCCAGGTCCCTAGTATAGGGGAAGGAACGCGGGCACGTCAAAAGCCCGCCTTCCCTGACTACTGACCCGCGGACGCCCAGGGAGGAAGGATCACAAAGGCCCGGTCATGCCCTGGGCCGCGTGTTGGCCCACGCTGCAGATGAAACCGTACTGGCCCCGTCCCTTCGCCATGAACTCCACCTCCGCCTGCCTGCCGGGCTCCACAAAGACAAAGGGGCGTCCGTCCGAGGTAGTGCCCCGTCGGAACTCTCCCCGAACGATGAGTTCTACCTGATCGAAATACGCGGAGGCGATGTTGTGGGGACGCTGTGGATCCTCGTTCACCAGCTGCAGCACCATCCGATCCCCCTCATGGAGCCGGATGATATTGGGATCGAACTTGAAAGAGGTCATGGAGATCCGGATCACCTTCCGGGACGGGGCGGGAGCCGCGGAGAGGGCCATCGCCCCGACCGCCATGGCCAGTAGGGACAGGCCAGCCAGGCGTGCCTTCATCGTCTCACCTCCGGGCGTGTTGGGATCGCTCCCATCCCGCCACGCCCGTGTAACGGGAGCTTCACGGGCCTAGCCCCCCAGGTAGGCCCGCTTCACCTCGGGGTTCTCCCGCAGATCCTCTGCCCGCCCCTCCAACACCACGGTGCCCGTCTCCAGCACGTATCCCCGATGCGCGGTCTCCAGAGCCATGAAGGCGTTCTGCTCCACGAGGAGGATGGTGGTCCCCTGCCGGTTGATCTCCTGGATGGCCTCGAAGATCTGCTCCACCAGCATGGGCGCCAGTCCCATGGAGGGCTCGTCCAGCAGGAGCAGTCGGGGACGGGCCATCAGACCCCGGGCGATGGCCAGCATCTGCTGCTCGCCTCCGGAGAGGGTGCCTGCCACCTGGTGGAGGCGCTCCCGAAGCCGTGGAAACAGAGCAAAGACCCGCTCCAGATCCTCCCGGACTCCCTGCGGATCCGCACGGGTAAAGGCACCCAGTTCCAGGTTTTCCAGGACACTGAGCTGTCCGAAGATGCGGCGTCCTTCCGGCACCTGCACCACGCCCCGCCGCACGATCTCATGGGCCGGGAGTCGGCTCAGCTCCTCTCCCGCAAACCACACGGAGCCGTTCCGGGGGCGCAGCAGGCCGCTGATGGTGCGCAGGGTGGTGGTCTTCCCGGCTCCGTTGGCCCCGATAAGGGTGACGATCTCCCCGGCCTCCACGTGGAGGGAGACGCCCTTGAGGGCATGGATCTGGTCGTAGTACACGTGCAGGTCCCGGATCTCCAGGAACGCCATGGCTAGCCCGCGGCGATTCCCAGCCGTCGGCGTCCGAGATAGGCCTCGATGACCCGCGGGTCGTTCTGCACCTGCTCGGGGGTCCCCTCCGAGATCTTCTCCCCGTAGTCCAGCACCGTCACCCGTTCCGAGATGCTCATCACCACCCGCATCTGGTGCTCGATGAGGAGGATAGTGATCCCCAGTTCGTCCCGCAGCTGACGGATGAACCGGATCATCTCCGCGGTCTCCGCGGGGTTCATGCCCGCGGTGGGCTCGTCCAGCAGCAGGAGCTTCGGACGGGTGGCCAGGGCCCGGGCCAGCTCCAGCTTCCGCTGCTCCCCGTACGGCAGGTTGCGGGCCAACAGGTGGCCCCTGCCCCCAAGTCCAACGAACTCCAGCAGCCGCCGGGCCTCCGCGTGCGCCCACCGTTCCTCCCGGCGGACCGCGGGGCTGGCGAACACCGCCCCCACCCAGGTAGACCGGAGGTGCATGTGCAGCCCCACCAGCACGTTTTCCAGCACCGTCATGTTGGCGAACAGGCGGATGTTCTGGTAGGTGCGGGCGATCCCCAGGTGGGCGATCTCGTCCGGACGCAGGCCGTCGATCCGCTGCCCGGAAAACCAGATCTCCCCCTCGTCGGGCCGGTAGAACCCCGTGACGCAGTTGAACAGGGTGGTCTTCCCGGCGCCGTTGGGCCCGATGATGCTGTGGATGGACCGCTCTTCCACCTCCAGGTCCAGGGCCCGGATGGCCACCAACCCCCCGAAGCGCTTGGTCATGCTCCGGGTGGCGAGGATGGTCACGCTACGATCCCCCCTCCGTCAGGGCCTCCGCCGGGGCACGGGCCACACCTAGGGGCTCCTCTTCCAGGGCGCGCAGCTCCCGCCGCTGGGCGGCCGCGGGCAGCAGTCCTTCAGGGCGCAGCAGCATCATGGCCACCAAGGCTATTCCATACACCAGGAACCGGAACTCCCCGAACTCCCGCAGGAGCTCCGGAAGCCCGATGAGCACCACAGAGCCCACGATCACCCCGGGAATGCTACCCATCCCCCCCACGATGATGAGGGCCAGCACCTGGATGGAGATCAGCAGCTGGAAGCTGTGGGGGAACACCGAGCCCACCATGACCGCAAAGATGGCTCCCCCCACGCCCGCAAAGGCCGCGCCCAGGCCGTACGCCAGGAGTTTGACGCTCACCAGATTGATCCCCAGGGCCTCGGCCACATCCTCGTCCTCCCGGATGGCCATCCACGCGCGGCCGAGCCGCGAGTCCTGCAGCCGCCACGCCACGTACGCCACCACCGCGGAGGCCAGCACCGTCAGGTAGTATAGGTGCTGCGGTCCAGAGAGCTCGAAGCCGGCCAGCACGGGCTTGGGGATCGCCAGGATCCCCTGGGATCCACCGAGCCAGGGGCGCAGGGCGTCCGAGAGGACCAACAACCGTACGATCTCCCCGAAGCCCAGGGTAGCGATGGCGAGGTAGTCCCCCCGGATCCCCAGCACCGGGATCCCCAGGATGACCCCCGCGATCAGCGAGACCGCCACCGCCACGGGCACCGCGGCCCAGAAGGACCAGTGCGCAATCCCGTGCTCCCCCACCGAGGTCAGCAGCCCCACGGTGTACGCACCGATGGCGAAGAAGGCCACGAACCCCAGGTCCAGCAGTCCTGCCAACCCCACCTCCAGGTTCAGCCCCAGTCCCATGAGGGTGTACAGGCCAACGATCACCAACACCTGTGCCACGAACGGACCTCCGGCAAGGGGGAGGGCCGCCAGCAGGGCCAGCCCCACGAGGCTCCATATGACCCGTGTTACCCTGGTGGAAAGGGCACGCGGACGCCGGACGCGCGCCCGCAGGGCTGGTCGCGCGGCGGCCAGGAAGGCGGAGGCCACGGACAGCACCACCACCCCTTGCGCCGTAGGTCCTCCCCCCGCTACGAACAGCCAGTCCCGGATGGAGGCGAGGCCCTCCGGCTGCAGGATCAGCATCACCAGGTCCTGGAAGAGCGCGAGGCCCACAGCCGCCGCGGCGCCCACGAGGGGTGGCCGGACCACTGCGGAGGGTGCGCAAGAAGCCGCCGATCCCACCAAGCCCAGCAGTCCCCCTGCGACCACCGCTCCTGGCCAGGCCACGGGGGGTGGATGGCCCCCGGAGAGCAGTTGGAACAGGACCGGCGAGGCGTTGACGAACATGCCGCGCAGGTCCACCTGGGAACGCAGCCACACCAGCAGGCCCACGCAGAACCCCGCCACCGCTCCCGCCGCCAGTCCGGCCCCAACCCGGACCGAGAGGGTCCCCCGGGAGTGCCGGCCCGCCACCCACCCGCTGGCCAGCAGGATGGCCAACAAAAGCACCTGCCCGGCGGACAGCCAGCTGTCCACCACCCACCGGGCGTGCAGGGCCTCCACCAGGCCCGCGAGGCTTACGAACCACGCCACGGCTCCGAACACCAGCCCCACCCGCCACACGGCTACGCCCTCTTGGCCGCCAGCCGCTCCCCGAGGATGCCCTGCGGCCGGAAGATGAGCACCATGACCAGCATGGTGAAGGCGATGACGTCCTTGAGCTGGTAGGGGGCAGGGATCCCTAACCCGTCCAGGAACAGGGCGGGTCCCACGGACTCCACCACTCCCAGGAACAGCCCTCCCAGCATGGCGCCGGGGATGTTGCCGATGCCCCCCAGCACCGCCGCGGTGAAGGCCTTGATCCCGGGTACAAATCCCATGAAGAAGTGCACCTGCTTGAATACCAGGGCGTACAGGATGCCCGCGGCGCCCGCGGCGGCACCCCCGACGGCGAAGGTGAGCACGATGACGCGGTCCACGTCGATGCCCATCAGGGCTGCAGTGTCCTTGTCCTCGGACACCGCGCGCATCGCCTTGCCCACCTTCGTCCGCATGACGAACTGGTACAGGGCGAACATCAGCACCGCGGCGCTGGCCAGCACCACCGCCTGGGTGCGCAGGATCCCGATCCCCAGCACCTGCCACTCGCCCTTAAAGAGCTCGAACTCGGGGTACGCCTTGAACCCGGATCCATAGAGGCCGCGGAAGGCGTACTGGAGGAAGAAGGAGGCCCCGATGGCGGTGATGAGGGGCACCAGGCGGGGAGCCCGCCGGAGAGGCCGGTAGGCCACCCGCTCCACTAGCACCGCCACCCCCATGGACACCGCGGCGGCCACCCCCACCAGGAGTAGCAGGCTCAGGAGGGGGTGCCGGTTCAGGAAGCCCGAGGCCGAGAGGGAGGCAGCCACGAAGTACGCGGTGTAGGCCCCGCTCATGAACACCTCCCCGTGGGCGAAGTTGATCATGCGCAGGATGCCGTACACCATGGTGTAGCCCAGGGCGATGAGGGCGTAGATCCCTCCCTGCGCCAGGCCGAACACCACGAAGTCCACCCACTGCTCGCCCGTGTACCGCCCCAGGCGGAGAGTCCCCACGGTCCCCCACACCACCACCAGGATGACGGCCAGGCGGAACGCCCACAGGAAGGCGTCCACGAAGCTCCACCGCCGTACCACCGGGCGTCGTACCGCGCCCGCCGCCACGATCCCGACCTCCCCACAAAAGCCGCGGCGGGGGTGGGCGCCACGGCACCACCCCCGCCCGGACGCGTCTTGCTAGCGCTTCATGGACCAGACCTTCTTCGGGTCCGTGCCCGGGTTCCACTTGGCCGGGTCCGCGGAGATGGTCTGGTACACCGCGATCTTGGGGTCCGCGCAGTCCCCGTAGGGGTTGCAGGTGAGAGTCCCGGTGATGCCGGGGAAGTTGCGGGTGGCGAACAGGGCGTCCCGCAGGGCCTTGCGGCCGATGTAGGTGTTGCCCTGCGCGTCCTTTCGGGCCACCTTCTCGATGGCCGCGAAGATCATCATGGCCGCATCATACGCGTGCGCGTGGAAGGCGCTGAGCGGCTTTTCCCCGTACTTCCTCTGGTGCTTCTCCAGGAACTGCTGGTACTTGGGCCCCAGGGCTTCCACGGACAAGTCCGGGCTCGAGTGGTACATCCCCCGGGCCGCCCCCCCCGCGGCCTTCCAGAAGTCCGGGGAGAAGGTTCCGTCCGCGCTCATCAGCCTGACGTTCTCCAGGCCCGAGACCTCCTTGGCCTGGCGGGTGATGTGCCCGCCCGCGGCGATGAAGATGGGGTAGTAAATGAGCTGTGGCCTGCCCGCGGCGATGCGGGTGAGCACGGGCCGCATGTCGGTGTCCGTGGGGGAGATGGCCTCCTGGGAAGTGATGGTCCCGCC
>JANXCW010000023.1 GCA_025059775.1 Armatimonadota bacterium | reverse complement strand
AGGCGCTTGAACACGTCCGCGAACACGTTCGCGAGCCCCTCCGCGTACGGGCTGCCGTCGTGGATGGTGGCCGCCCGGCGAACACCCAGGAAGTGGTACGCGAACTGCGCCGCCGCCCGCCCCTGCACCAGGTCGTTGTGGGCGGTCCGCAGGTAGCAGGCGTACTCAGGACCGCGCTTGGGGTCCGTCAGGCGCGGGGCGGTGTTGGAGGGGGACACGGTCACGATGCCCGCCTTGCACAGGATGGGCGCACCCGGGACGGCCTCGCTGGAGCAGCTGCTCCCGACGGCCGCCACGATCTGGCGGTTCGCCGCCAGCTTGGTGGCCGCGGTGGTGCCGCCTTCTGCGTTACACCCGGTGTCCTCGCCGATCAGCCGCACGGGGTGGCCCGCCACGGTCTTCTTGTCGTCGATGGCGATCTCGATTCCGCGCCGGCTGTCCACTCCCAGGCTGGCGTCGGGTCCTGCCACCACCAGCCAGTACGCGATCACGATGGGCTGTCCGCGGGCCACGCGGACCACGCCCCACTCGTCCGTCACGGGCCCCAGGCGGACCGGGGCCGCGGGAGATACGAGGTAGATGCTCCCCACGACGAAGGCCAGGAGTGCTACCACCAGCAACGTCCGGACCAGGCTAGCGCGGTACATCCTGAAGATCCCCCCTTTGCGAAGAGTCTCGTGGACCTGCACCGTCCCTATTCTACGCCGGAGGGGCGTCCAAACCCTCCAGGACTCTCCTGCACCAGGCTCCGGAGGAGGAAGGCCGCGTTGGCAGGCCGCTCTCCCAGGCGGCGCATGAAGTAGGGGTACCAGTCCGGACCGAAGGGCACGTATACCCTGAGGCGACCGCCCTCCTGGACCACCCGAGCCTGGAGGTCCCGTCGCACCCCGTACAGCATCTGGAACTCGAACCGGTCGAGGGGAATCCCGTGCGCCTCGGCGAAGCTTCGGGCGTGGGCAAGGATCCGCTCATCGTGGGTGGCGATGGCGGGCCGGTAGCCCTGCCGCAGCAGCCGTTCCAGGAGCCGCACGTAGGCCCGATCCACGTCCGCCTTGCGGGGATAGGCGATGTGCGGGGGCTCCGCGTAGGCTCCCTTCACGAGGCGGATGCGGGTCCCGAGGCGGAGGAGATCCTCCAGGTCCCGCTCCGAGCGGTACAGGTAGGCCTGGAGGGCTACCCCCACCGTGTCCGGCCCATGACCGGAGGCGCGCAGGTTCCGGTACACCTCCAGGGTAGCCTCCACGTAGCGGCTTGCCTCCATGTCGATCCAGACAAACCCTCCAAGACGCCGGGCCTGTGTGCAGATGCCATCCAGGTTCTCCTCCGCGAGCTTTGGGGAGAGGTCAAGGCCGAGCTGTGTGAGCTTCACGGCGAGATCCGCGTGCAGCGAGCGGCGGTGGATCTCCTCCAGAACCTTCCGGTACAGCACCGCCGCAGCTTGGGCGTCCTCCGGACGTGTGGTGCGCTCTCCCAGGAGGTTCAGGGTAACCGCCTTTCCCTGTGCGTTGAGGCGTGCCGCGGCATCGCACGCCTCCTCCAGGGTTTCCCCCGCCACGAACCGTCGAGCGGCCCGATTTGCCCATCCGTTCCGGGTCACCCACCTCCGCAAGGCCTGCTGCTCCGAGAGGAAGACGAAGAACCGGCGCAGGGCACCTGTCAGCTCCATGGGACCTTCCTACGGCCTGTGGAGGAGGGCGCGGACGGACACGATCTCCACGCCCTCCGCCTCCACCTCCGGAACCATCTCCCGCAGGACCTCCGCCGTGTGGGGCCGGTTGATGTGGCCGATGGCCAGGGCGCTTCCGCGCCTGCGGGCAAGGGCCACGGCCCGGCGCACCTGCTGCCGGATGGCCTCCGGAGCCGGATCGTTGTCCAGGAACACGGACCGGACGGCAATGGGTACTTTCAACTCCTCCGCGACCTGTTCCGCCACGCTCCGGGGAGAGGTTCGGGAGTCCACGAAGAACAGTCCTCGCTCCTGCACCACCCGCATCACTGCCCGCACCACCCGGGGGTCCGAAGTACCCCGGGAGCCCATATGGTTGTTGATCCCCACCACCCCTGGGAGTCGGTCGAGGTGAGATCGCACCACCCGGATGATCTCCTCTTCGGACATCTCCCCGTACACGCCTCCTGGGCCCATGGCTCGTACTTTTTCGGGGTCCTCCGGTTCCATGGGAAGGTGCAGGAGGACGTCCAGGCCAGCCCCCGAAGCCCGCCGGGCGAGCTCCGTGCTGTGGGGAAGCCCGGGCAGGATGGCAAGGGCCACGGGTCGTCCGATCCGAGTGGCCCGGTCCAGTTCCTCCAGACGTCCCCCCGCGTCGTCGAGGATGAAGGCCACCCGGGGGCGGGGAATGGGACCGGAGGGCTCAGAGGGAACGAGGCGTAGACGGAGCACGGGGAGCAGACGGCCGCGGTACTCCATCCCGAACTCCACCACCTGCCCTACCCCCTCGGGACGGCTTCCGAGCAGAACCCCTCCCTCCTGTTCCACCTCCTGAACCAGCTGACCGAGCACCGCCTTTACGTTCTGCCCCGGTGCCAGGTGGGCCCGGTACCGCCACCAGGGCCAGCGGGTCGTGCCGTCCCTCCGTATCTCCTCTGTCTCCCGGTGGATCTGGGTGTCTGGGGGAAGGACACGCAGAACCACGCGATGGATTCCCCACGCCTCCCGCCCCAGATCTATGACCTTCCGCGGGGGATGCGGAGACGGTTTGGCCACAGGGATAAGGGGCGTGGGCGATGGGCGAAAGGAACGCACCGGCTCCCTTTGGGGGGTCCGGCCCCAGAGGAGGATCCCCGCGGCCAAGGCCACCCCGATCAGCACAACCCACCTCCACACCCCCTGGGAGGGCCGGCGGCGCCTGCGGGAGGCCCGGGAGGGCACGGGTAGCCCTACCGGCGACGGAGGGCATCCACCGCCCTTCGGAGCTGCTCGAACCGGATGGCCTCCAGCTCCTGAGGGGTCTTCCCCTCCATGCGGTCTCCGGCCACGATGTCCGGCTGGATTCCCTTCCGGTGGATGTCCCGCCTCTTCGGGGTGAGATACTTGGCGGTGGTGATGGTGGCGCCGCGACCTCCCGGTAAGTCCACCACGGAGGTGATCACGCCCTTGCCGAAGGTGCGTTGTCCGACCAGGATCGCGATCCCGGTGTCCTGGAGGGCGCCCGCGAGGATCTCGCTGCAGGAGGCGGTTCCCTCGTTCACCAGGACTGCCACGGGCTTTCGGTACTTCTCCCGGGCCGTGGCGTAGAGGGTGCGCGTCCGGCCGTCCCGGTCCACCTCATGCACGATGGGTCCGGAGGGTACGAAGAAGTCCGCCACCCGGGTGCACTGGTCCACGAGTCCCCCGGGGTTGCTGCGGAGATCCAGCACCAGTCCCTGAGTCTGCACCTGAGAGACCCGCACCATCTGGCGGGCGAATCGGTCCGCGGTGTCCTGGTTGAAGGCGAGGATACGGATGTACGAGAGATCGGCCCCGCGGAGCAGCTGGCGCTCTCGATCGGAAAGCGCCTCCTCCCCCTGCACGCTGGTGATCTCGATGCGATCCCGGGTGATGGTTACCTCGAAGGTGCGTTCCCCCCGCTGGATCCGCAGGCGCACCTGAGTTCCCCGGGGCCCCCGGATCCGGGCCACCGCCTCCTCGATGGGCATCTCCGCGGTGGGGGTTCCATCGATGTGGGTGATATGGTCTCCGGGCCGCAGGCCCGCCCGCCATGCGGGCGTATTCTCGATGGGCGCCACCACCAGCAGGCGCCGCTCCTGCTTCTCGATGAAGATCCCGATGCCGAAAAAGTACCCGCGGAAGTCCTCCTGGAACCGCCGGAACCCCTGGGCGTCGAAGAAGGCGGTATAGGGGTCGTCCAAGGCCTGCAGCATGCCCCGGGCCGCGCCGTCGTAGAGGGCCCGCCAGTCCAGGTCCTTCCGGATGTACTGCCGCGCCAGGGCCTCAGAGAGGGATTGGAGCATCCGGAGTCCCTCGTTCCGGGGATCCGCCGCCTCCACCCCCGCGCGACTGCCTAGGGCATAGCCCGCGGAGAACGCCAGCAGGAGGGCCACAAGACCCGCCATCCACAGGACCGCTGCCCGGCTTCTCCTCATCCACTCCTCCCCGGATCCGCTCCAGGATCCCGCCCCGCACGTCTGGGTCCATGATAGCGGGACGCGGCATCCTCGCCTAGCACGTAGGCCGGAACGTAGACCTCCGCCTCCTGCACGCCGGTTGCTACGAGCACCTGAACCCTCCGGCGCACGTACCCCTCTTCGTAGGCGTCGAGCACAGATAGGGAGGCGGAATCCACATCGTGCAGCACCAGTCCCGAAACGCTCGCCCGCAGGTCCGGCACGATCTCCGGGTAGCCGGAGCGGGTCTGCCGGGGCGATAGCAGCCGCCATCCGGGCAGGCAGGCGGGCTCCGTGGGGAAGGTGCGGCCGGTGAGGCGACGCACGAGTCGCGGATCCCGCAGGGTGCCGTACACGAAGAGGCGTACGGGAGGACCGGAAGCGGACATCTCAAGGACTCCAGAGTGCCTGCTGCAGCTGCCTGCCCCTGTGGGTCCGGAAGTACACGTACCGCATCACCCCTCAACCCCTCGGATCCGCAGGGCCCGCCGGTACGCCTCCCGCCGGGAGATCCCGTAGGCCTGGGCCACCGCTTCCGCCGCGTCCCGCACGGATTCCCCCCGCTCCAGCAGCCGCCGCAGCTCCTGTTCCGCCTCCTCGGCCTCTGGGGACCGAGGAGGAGCACCTTCCACCACCAAGGTGATCTCGCCCCGGGGAGGATGCGCCTCCAGGCGCGCGATGGCATCGCGGACAAAACCCCGGAAGACTTCCTCATGCAGCTTCGTGAGCTCCCGGCAGACCGCCACCCTCCGGTCGCCCATCACCGCCCGCAGGTCCCGCAGGCTCTCCACGATCCGCTCCGGGGACTCGAACAGGATGAGGGTCCCTCGCTCCTCCCGAAGCCCCTCGAAGAACCGGCGGCGCTCGGAGGACTTTCTGGGCACGAATCCCGCGAACAGGAACCGGTCCGTGGGGAGTCCACTGGTCGCCAGCGCCGCGAGAATGGCGCTGGGGCCGGGCACGGGGACTACCGGGATTCTCTCCTCCACGCACGCCCGGACGAGCTGGTAGCCGGGGTCCGAGATCCCCGGGGTGCCCGCGTCGCTCACCAGGGCCACAGACCGGCCCGTGCGGAGGAGCATCAGGAGCTCCTGCGTGCGCCGGCGCTCGTTGTGCTCGTGATAGCTGAGCAGGAGCTTCTGAATCCCGTAGTGCTGCAGGAGCTTGGCGGTATGCCGCGTGTCCTCCGCGGCGATCAGGTCCACCTCCCGTAGGATCCGCAGGGCCCGGAGGGTGATGTCCTCCAGGTTCCCAATGGGGGTGGCGACCACGTACAGGGTCCCCGTTTTCCTCGTCATGGCCTTTCCCACCTCCTGAACCGCTCAGGCGGACCCACGGGATTCCCGCCCGGGATCCGCCCCAGGCCGCAGGAGGGCCTCCAGCAGCAGGATGGCCGCGGTCTTATCCAGGGGCTGGTTGCCATTCCCGCATTTGGGCGACTGGACGCAGGAGGGGCACCCTTCCTCGCAGGGACAGGTCCGGACGGCCTCCAGGGTGGCTCCCAGCCATTCCTCCAGCACTTGGTAGGCGCGCTCCGCAAACCCCATCCCGCCCGGATACCCATCGTACACGAAGATGGAGGCGCGGCCCGTCTGTGGGTGCAGGGGGTAACTGACTCCACCGATGTCCCACCGGTCGCACATGCTGAACAGCGGCAGCAGTCCGATGGCCGCGTGCTCCACCGCGTGGATCCCCCCCGCGAGATCCAGTCCGGCTCGCCGGATGCGCCCCGCGAGGTCCTCCGGAACATCGAATCCCACCGCCACGGTGCGCAGCCGCTGCGGCGGCAGGTCCACGGGGAACACCCCCAGCACCTGATCCGTCTCCAGCCGCTTGCAGGCATACTCCACCACCCGGGTGGTCACCTCCACCTCGGACAGATAGGCCTCCGCAGGACCGAGGGGCTTTCGCAGGAGCTCCCGGCGGATGAGGAGATCGGTGGTGGTGCGGGCCTCCGTGTAGTGATCCGCGGCGATCCACCGCACCCGCGCGATCCCCCGGTGGAGGTCCAGGTCCTCCACCTCATACGTCTCGCCCCGGTGCAGGTAAATCGCCCCCGGGTGTACCTGCGGAAAGGCCCGGGCCTCCTCCACGGTGCCCAGCAGCGCCCCGCGCTCGTCCACGATCCGGATCACCGGTCCTCCCCCGGATCGGATGTTCACCTCCGCGGCCGGGTACCGAGGGCCCCGCCAGTGCAGACAGCCTGCCCGACGCGCGAGATCCCCCCGTTCCACCAGCCACCCTACCACCTCCCGGGCGGGTTCCCCAAAGAGGGCGAAGTCCTCCTCCGTGAGGGGGATCTCCGCGGCGGCGCACCGCAGGTGGTCCGCCAGCAGGTAGGGGTTGTAGGGGTCCACCACCGCCGCCTCCACGGGCCGGCCGAAGAGGAACCGCGGGTGGCGCATGAGGTACTGATCCAAGCTATCCGCAAGCGCGATGAGCACCACCAGACCCTCCCCGGTCCGTCCGGCCCGGCCCGAGCGCTGCTCGAGGCTCGCCACGGTCCCCGGAAACCCTACCAGCACCGCAGCGTCCAGGGCTCCCACGTCAATCCCCAGCTCCAGGGCACTGGTGGAGACCACGCCCATGAGTTCCCCGGTAAACAGCCGCCGCTCGATCTCCCGCCGATCCTCGGGCAGATAGCCGGCCCGGTAGGGCTGGATGCGGGAGGCCAGCTCCGGGGGCAGGCGATCCGCGGCATACCGGTAGATGAGCTCCGCGGTCCTGCGGGCTTGGGTGAACACGATGGTGCGCACCCCCTTCCGGATCAGGGTGCAGAAGAGCTCCGTGGCCTCCCGATAGGGGCTTTGGCGAAAGCGACCGGAGGGGTCCAGGGGCGGGTTCCACAGGAGGAAGTGCCGGGCGTGTCGCGGGGACCCGTCCTCCGAGATGACCCGCACGGGCCGGCCGAGGAGGCGCAGGGCGAAGTCCCAAGGGTTTGCAAGAGTGGCCGAGGTGCAGAGGAACTGCACCTCGGCCCCGTAGGCCCGGCAGACGCGTTCGAGTCGGCGCAGCACCAAGGCCACATGGCTTCCGAACACCCCCCGGTACACGTGGAGGTCGTCGAGGACCACGTACCGGAGGTTCGCGAACACGTGGGCCCACCGGCGGTGCTGGGGAAGGATCCCCATGTGCAGCATGTCGGGGTTCGTCAGGAGGATCTGGGCGGTGTCCCGGATGTAGGACCGGTCCCTGGGTGGGGTGTCCCCATCGTAAATCCCAGCCCAGAGGCGCAGTCCCAGAGAACGCAACGCATCCAGCTGGTCCTGGGCGAGGGCCTTGGTGGGGTATACGAACAGGGCCCGGATGCGAGGATCCCGGAGGATGCGCTCCAGGATGGGAAGGGTGTAGCACAGGGTTTTCCCGCTCGCGGTTGAGGTGGTGACCACCACGGACTCCCCTGCCCGTACCGCGTCCACGGCCAGGGCTTGGTGGAGGTACAGCCGCTCGATCCCCTTTCGCCTCAGGGCGTTCCGCAGCGGAGGGGCGAGGGGGTGGAGGGGGTCCGCGTACCGCGCGGTGCGGGGAGGGAAGGACTCTACGTGCACGATCCGGTCCCCGTACCGGGCACGCAGGAAGCGGAGGAGCGCGGAGAGGTCGGCCGACACCTTGACGGGTTCCTCCGGTTTTCCTACGATGGAATGCTGCACGGGCCGGAGTGGCGGAACGGCAGACGCGCTACGTTCAGGGCGTAGTGGGCGCAAAGCCCGTGGGGGTTCAAATCCCTCCTCCGGCACCATCCCCTCCGACCCGGCAGGGGGATTCGCATGTCCGACGAATCGGCCCTTTCTCCCACCCAAGACTTGGAGGTCCTCCCGCACCTCCGCGGGTTTCCGGAGGACCTCGCGCGGTTCACGAACCTTCTCAAGCAGGCCCACCCCCGGGGCAGGTCCGCCATCGGCTTGATCATACACCGGCCCGGGCCGGACCGGTTCCTGCGGAGGGTGTGCGAGGCGGTCGCCCGAGGGGAGGCCATCCTCACCACCTATGAGGCGGCCGCGCTGCTGGGTCTTCCCGCGGGAGAGCTCGTGCGTCGGCTGGAGGCCGGGGAGCTCCCCGAGCCCGTGTACCGAGAGGGCCAGAAGCTCATCTGGCGTCGGGAGCAGCTGCCGGGGGCGTAGGTGGCGAGGATTGCGCTCCATGTGGTGTGCAAGGCCTGCATGAGGAGGTACGACACCCACGTACGCACAGACCCGGAGTCCTTCCGGAAGGGAACCTTTGCGGCCAACTACCATACCTGCCCTCACTGCGGGGCCACGGAGATCTACCGGAAGGCCGACTATGTGCTGTTGGATGCCCGGACGGGGGAGCCCATGGAGCGCCCTTAGCCGGGCGCGTGGTATACTGGACCCAAGTCAACACCGGTGCGCGAATTCTCCCGGGAAAGGAGGGAGACGAAAATGGTTCGGTACGAGGCCAAGAAGTTCCGGTCCTTCGAGGTGGAGCTGGACGGCATCAGCAAGCGCACCATGGAGGAGCACTACAAGCTCTACCAGGGCTACGTGAACAAGGCCAATGAGATCCTGGAGAAGCTCGCAGCCCTGGACAAGGACCCCGCCAAGGCCAACCCCACCTACTCCGACATCCGGGAGCTGAAGGTGGAGCTCACCCGTGCCCTCGGGGGTGTAAAGAACCACGAGATCTACTTCGATCACCTGGGCGGCCCAGGCGGCAAGCCCCAGGGAGCGCTGCTGCAGCTCATCGAACGGGACTTCGGTTCGTTCGAGGAGTGGCAGAAGGACCTGAAGGCCACGGGGATCGCGGCCCGGGGATGGGCGTGGCTCGCCTACGATTGGGACGTGGGGCGACTCTTCAACTATATCGGCGACGAACAGAACACATACCCCGTGTGGAACTGCACGCCGCTGGTGGCCTTGGACGTCTTCGAGCACGCCTACTTCATCGACTTCGGCACCAACAAGGGCGCTTACATCGACGCCTTCTTCCGCAACCTCGATTGGGAGGCGGTGGTCCGTCGGGCGGAGCGGTTCGGCATCCTGCGGCACGCGGGCGTGACGGGATCCTAAGCCCTCCGGGCCCCGGGAGGGGGCAGGGAAGCCGTCCTTTTTTCGCGGGCCGAGGAGGAATTTCCCTCGCGGCAAAGAAAGTTCACCGCACCCACCGGAAGGGGGGCAAGGGGGATGCGGGAACAGCGGCTCTGCTGCCCATACTGCGAAACCGTGATGGAGCTCCGGTTCGAGCCTCGGGCCCGGGAGGCCTCCTGGTATGAGTGCCCCATCTGCGGGCACCGGGTGGAACCCGAGGGGCTCCGCTCCCTGGACGACGAAATGCCTCCGCGCCGCTCCTACCTCCAGTGAGCCCCTCATGGCCCTGCCCCTCACCCGTCCATGCCCCGTGTGCGGTGCGGAGATGGAGCTGGTGGTCTCGGACGAGGTCAGTTCCGCGTACGTCTACGAGTGCACGGAGTGCGGCTTCCAAACCCAGGAGGTCTCGGAAGGCCTCGAGGAGTTCCCGGAAGAGGAGTGGGGACCAGGAGACCTGGAGGAAGAGGAAGAGGAGGGAATCTAGGGGATGAGGGTCGTCTACGCGGTGGCCCCCTCCCCCCTGGGAAGGATGCTGGTGGCCGCCACCGTGCGGGGGGTGTGTGCGGTCATGTGGGGGGAGAAGGCCGCATTGGAGCGTCTCATCCGCCGGATGAGCCCTCAGGCCGAGCGGGGGGAGGCGGATCCAGAGCTGCGGGTGTTCGTCTCCTCCCTGCAGGCCTACCTCGCCGGTACCTCGACGGTGCTGGATCTGCTCGTAGACTTTTGGGGAACCCCGTTCCAGCGGACCGTGTGGCGAGCCCTGCGGAGCATTCCCCGGGGCGAGGTTCGATCCTACGCGGAGGTGGCCCGGGCCATCGGGCACCCCAGGGCGGTCCGGGCCGTGGGCCAGGCATGCGCCGCCAATCCTGTGGCCGTCCTCGTCCCCTGCCACCGGGTGATCCGTAGCGACGGGGGGCTAGGCGGATATGGATGGGGAGTGCACCGGAAGCGGGCGCTGCTCAGGTTGGAAGGAGTCCTCCTCGGATCTACTCGGAGAAGACCACCTCTCCCCCGAGGACCGTCATCCGCACCCGCGTCTGCGGGAGCGCTTCAGGCCTTTGCAGGATGTCCTGATCCAGCGCCACGAGATCGCACACCTTTCCCACCTCCAGACTTCCCTTGAGGTACTCCTCCCCCGCGGCGTACGCAGGACCCAGGGTATAGGCCCGAAGGGCCTCCCAGACGGAGAGGGCTTCCTCCGGGCCTGGAAGCTCCCTCCGATCCTCCGGGTGGCGGCGGAAAACCGCCACGTACAGACTCCGCAGCACATCCGGGGCCTCCACGGGCGCATCGCTCCCGAAGGCGAGCACGGCCCCGCTCCGGAGCAGGGACCGCCATGCATAGGCGCACCGGGAGCGGGCACCCCAGTGTTGCCGCGCGAGCGCCTCATCGCTCGCGCAGTGGGAGGGCTGCATGGAGGCCACCAGCCGGAGCCGCCCGAACCGCGGCAGATCTAGCGGGTGCACCAGCTGGGCGTGCTCCACCCGATGGCGAAGCCCGCAACGGCGGCTCACCTCCTGCGCAGCCTCGAAGGCGTCGAGGACCCAGCGGACCGCGCGGTCGCCAATGGCGTGCACCGCGCAGGGCCACCCCGCCCGCGCGGCCCGGGCCACGAGATCTCGCAGCTCTTCCGGCTCGTACGCGGCAATCCCTACGTTCTGGGGCTGCCCCTCGTAGGGTTCCAGCATGGCCGCGGTCCGCGAACGCAGGGTGCCGTCCGCGAAGATCTTCACAAAGCCCACCCGCAGCCACTCGTCCCCCAGGCCCGAACGCAGCCCGAGCCGCCGGGCTTCCTCCAGGCGGTGTGCGGGGATCGCGACCACCACCCGGAGCCGCAGGCTCCCCGCCTGGTGTAGACGCTGCAGAACCGCAAGCACGGAGCGATCTTCGGCCGGGCCTACCATCTCGTGTACCCCCGTGATCCCGTACCGATGGAGGTCGCGCACCGCCTCCAGAATTGCGGATTCCACCTCCCCCTCCGGAGGCGGCGGAACCGCCCGGGCCACGAGGGCCGTGGCCGCCTCCCGGAGCACCCCGGTGGGGTCTTCTCCTTCCCGGTCGATGGTTCCGCCGGGTGGATCCGGCGTCCCAGGCCCCAGGCCCGCCCGGATGAGGGCTAGGGAGTTGCACCAGAGGAGGTGCCCATCCCGGCTCCACAGCACTACCGGGTTCTCTGGGGAAACCGCGTCGAGGTCTGCCCGGCTGGGCAGCCGTCCTTCGGGCCACCCGCTCGGCTCCCACCCGCGTCCCAGGATCCAGCTGCCCGGAGTGGCCCGACGCACCGCCTCCGCCACCCGCAGAACCGCGTCCCGGAGGGAGCCCACCCCTTCCAGGTTCACCCAGCGGCGGGAAAGACCGAGGGCGACTAGGTGCAGGTGCGCGTCCGTGAAGGCGGGGAGGACCACAAGCCCCCCCAGGTCCACCTCCGCGAACTCCGGGAATCGATCCCGAACCTCTCCATCCGTCCCCACGGCCACGATTCGGCCCTGCCAGCAGGCCAGAGCCTGCGCCACGGTGTCCGCGCGGTTCAGGGTGTAGATCCGACCGTTATGGAACCGAACGCCCCGCACTACGCGCCTTCCAGGGGAGCCAAAGCGGCCAATTCCTCCACGTCCTCCGGGCTCAGCTGCACCTCCGCAGCCCGGGCGTTCTCCACCACCTGTTCTGGCCGCGTGGCGCCTGCGATCACCGTGCACACCGCGGGCCGGTGGAGCAGCCACGCGATGGCGAGCTGTGCCAGTCCGTATCCGTGTTCCCGGGCCCATTCCTCCAGCCGTCGCACGATGGTGAAGTTCCGTGGAGTGGCGAACCGGTTCCGCATGTGCTCCAGTCGCGCGAACCGGCTCCCCGGAGGTGGGGGTTCATCTTCCCGGTACTTGCCCGTGAGCAGCCCTCCGGCCAGGGGGAAGTACGGGATCACGCCCACTCCCAGGGAAGCACACGCGGGCAACAGCTCCCGTTCGACAGCTCGGTCCAGGAGGCTGTACTCCGGCTGCACCGTGGCGAATCGCGCAAAGCCCCGGCGGTCCGCGAGCCACAGGGACCAGACCAGTTGCCAAGCGGCGAAGTTGGAGCACCCGATGTACCGTACCTTTCCCTGGCGCACGAGGTCGTTCAGCGCCTCCAGGGTCTCCTCCAGGGGCGTCTCTGGGTCCCACCGGTGAATCTGATAGAGGTCTACATAGTCGGTCTGCAGGCGCCGGAGGCTGCGCTCGATGCCCGCCAGGATCCGGGCACGGGAGGCTCCCCGCTCGTTGGGTCTCGGGCCCAGCTCCCATCCCACCTTGGTGGCGATCACCACCCCCTCCCGATGTCCCCGAAGAGCCTGCCCCAGGAACTCCTCCGACTGCCCGCCTCCGTAGCTGTCCGCGGTGTCGAAGAAGTTGATCCCGCACTCCAGGGCCTTATGGACCACCCGGACGGTCTGCTCCGCGTCACACACCCGTCCGAAGTTGTTCCCGCCCAGACCCACTACCGAAACCTTCAGCCCCGTGGTGCCCAACCGCCGATACTTCACCCCACACCTCCTCTAACCTCCCTGGATACCGTTCCCATTGTGGCGGATAGGGCTCCGCGGCCGGAAGGATTTCCCAGGGGCAATGGCGTACAAAAATCGTCCAAGAAGCCCGTGGGGGGCATCCTGAGGGGGTGGGGGCGATGCGGAGAAGGCCCAGCCTGTCTGTAGCGGGGATCGTTGCGGTCGTCGGGATTTTGGCCCTCGTCGGGACGGCCAGCTCCAGCCCGGCCGGACCCTACGGGGGGATCCTGCGGGTGGTAGACGAACCCCCGGGAGAACCGTTCGGGGTTCCCTGGGAGATCACGGCCTTCGGCACCATCCCCGCCATCCCTTCCTTGGAGCCTCTCATCTGGATGGACCGGGACGGAACCCCCAGGCCGCTCCTCGCCCGCCGGTGGGAGCTCTCCCCGGACCGTCGGCAGCTCACCCTGCTGCTCCGCCAGGGTGTGCGGTTTCACGACGGCTCCGCCTTCGACGCCCGGGCGGTGCGGTTCGCCCTGGAAAACCAGAAGAAGGCAGGCCGCTTTCCGGACCTCGTCCGGGTAGAGGTCCTGGAGCCGGATCGAGTGCGGCTTGTGTACCGGCGGTGGGACAACCGGATCCTGGTGGGTCTCGCGGGAACCTTCGCCATGGTGGTCTCCCCGCAGGCCATCTCGAGGATGGGGCTGGAGCGCGCACGGTGGCATCCCGTGGGGACCGGGCCGTTCCAGTTCGTCCGGTACGAACGGGACAGCTACGTCCGATACCGGAAGTTCCCTCAGTACTGGGACCGCGGTAAACCGTACCTGGACGAGCTGGAGCTGCGGTTCATCCGCGACCTCCAGACCCTCAAGGCAGCCCTCCTGGCCCGGCAGGTGGACGTGGCGGGCATCCAGGACCCCCGTGTCATCCGGGAGCTGCAGGCCGCGGGTTTCCGGCTGGTGGGTGCTCCCAACTACATCGTGATGCTGGTGCCGGACAGCGCCAACGCCAACTCCCCGCTCGCGAAGCGGGAGGTCCGGGAGGCCGTCTCGTACGCCATCGACCGGCAGGCCATCGTGCAGGCCCTGGGTCCGGGGGTCCTGCAGGTCACCAATCAGATCGCCTTCCCGGAACACAGTGCCTACCTGCGCGATCTCCCTCCGACCCCTTACAATCCGAACCGCGCAAAGGAGCTGCTCGCCCAGGCCGGGTATCCCAATGGTTTCCAGACACGGCTCATCGCTCCGCCCTTCGTGGAACGGGATGCGGTGGTGGCCATTCAGCGGTACCTCTCGAAGATCGGCATCCAGGCAGATCCGGAGTTCCCGGAGATCGGCCGGTACCGGGAGTACCAGACCAAGGGCTGGACGGGGTTTCTGGTGCAGCTCTATGGGTTCTTCGCGAACTACAACAGCATGATCGGTTTTTACTACATCGAGGCTCCGGAGGGATACGTAAGCCTGCGTCGGCCGCCGCAGCTGCAGTCCCTCTTCCAGCAGTCCATCGCCACCCTGCAGCCGGAGCCCACACGGACCCAGGCCGTCCACCGGTTGCTGCTCGAGGATCGCACGGTGATCCCGCTGTGGATGGGTCCCCGGGTGTACGTAGCTGCTCCGCACGTACACAACACCCACCACATGCGGGGGGTCGCCTGGCCCTTCTGGAAGCCTGCGGAGGCGTGGGTGGAGCGGCGCTGAGGGCAGCTTCTCATGACCTCCCCCCTCCTGTTCCCCAGCCCCCGTGAGATTCAGACCCCTCCGGGCGCAGAGGGGTGGGAGGCACTCTATCCCTACTACCTCCGGTTCGGGGAAGCGTGGGAGGAGCAGAGCCTGTGGATATTTGGAACCATCCACTTCGCGGAAGTGCTCGCGCCCTTCGATGCCATCATGGTGGAGGCCACCCACCTAGCTCTGGGACAGATGAACAGCCGCACCTTTGCAGTCCCTCCCGCCATGGGCATCGCGGCCCGCATCCTGAACGGATACCTCTACATCAGCCCGATTCCGGTCCAGGACCCTCAGAGGATCCTGGAACGGGCGGAGCTGTTTCAGACGCGGGCTGGATACTACTACACGCACTGGAACGACATCTATGCGGAATGGAAGGAGAAGGTCCAGGCGGAGATCGAACGGCTGAGGGCACTCTCTTTCGGGGACCTCCCCGAGGTGGAACCCGAATCCTTCGTAGTGGAGCGTCGAGGGTATGGCTCCGCCCTGGACCTCCTCGCCACATACCACCGCCTCCTGGAGAGCGTTTTCCGGGTGTGGCAGTACCACATGGAGGTGGTGCTCATCGGGTTCGCCGCCTACTTCACCTTCTACGAGTTCTGCAGAAGAGCGTTCCCGGAGATCTCCGACCAAGCCATCACCCAAATGGTGGGCGCCATCGACGTAACCACGTTCCGCCCCAACGAAGAGCTGAAGCGCCTGGCGCGGCGTGCGGTGGAGCTCGGGGTGGACGGCTATTTCGAGCCCGTGGCGGACGTGAAGGAGGTGTTCCAGAAGCTGGAACAGACCGACGCAGGTCGGGCATGGCTGGAGGAGTGGCGTCGGAGTTCGGATCCCTGGTTCTTCATGAACACGGGGGACGGGCTCCAGCATCACTTCCGGACATGGGCGGACGATCCGGGGACTGTTTTCGGAATCCTGTGTGACTACGTGGCAAAGGCGAGACGGGGTGAGTCCCTGGAACGGGACAGAGAAGGCCGCCGCCGGGAGCGGGACCGGATCACGGAGGGGTACCGGGCTTTGCTGCAGACGGAGGAGGACCGGAAGGCCTTCGAAGAGCTCCTGGATCTTGTGCGCAACGTGTACTACGCCATCGAGGACCACCAATTCTACGTGGAGCACTGGTACCAGAGCATCTTCTGGAACAAGGTACGGGAGCTGGGACGGCTCCTCACCCGGCAGGGCATCCTCCACAACGAGGAGGATATCTTCTACCTCCACTGGACGGAGGTCCACACGGCTCTGATGGACATGCTTCTGGGCTGGGCCATCGGGGTTTCTGCCAAGGGCGGGCACTACTGGCAAAGGATCGTGGACCACAGGCGGGCCATCCTGGAACGGCTGCGCGGATGGATCCCCCTCCCCGCACTGGGGCAGCTCCCGGAAGCGGTGGTGGATCCCGCGGTGGTGATGCTCGGGGGGATCACTCCGGAACGCCTCCGGGAGTGGGCGGAGGGGGTGCGGGAGGAAGGGAAGGTCCTCCGGGGCATCGGGGCATCACCGGGTACCGCAGAGGGCATCGCCCGGGTGGTGCTCCGAACTGAGCAGCTCACGGAAGTGCAGGATGGGGAGATCTTGGTGTGTTATGCGACGCAGCCCAGCTGGACTCCGGTGCTCTCCCGGGTGCGAGGGACGGTGACCGACGCGGGAGGACTGATGTCCCACGCGGCCATCGTGGCCCGGGAGTTCGGAATCCCCGCGGTGCTCGGAACCGGTTCTGCCACGAAGCGCATCCGGACCGGACAGAGGCTCTGGATCGATGGGGACGCGGGGATCGTAAGGATCCTAGATTGAGGGCTTAAGAGAACCGCAACGCGATCGCGATGCGGGCCCGTGCGGGCTCAGGCACACCACCCTTCCCACCACCAGGGTGGCGGGCGGAGGCAACCCCGCCTCCGCCACCTTCCGGGCGATCTCCCAAAG
>JANXCW010000022.1 GCA_025059775.1 Armatimonadota bacterium | reverse complement strand
CTCGCGGAACGCTGGGTGGCCTCCATCGACGGCGTCGTCCGCGTGGAAAGCCGCCTCACCTACCGCTTCGACGACCGGCAGGCCCGCATGGAGTCCTGGCCAGGAGATCCGTGGCGGTTCATTCCCCGCTAGCACGCGGTGGGGCCTCCCGAGGCCACGCCCCCACCCGGTCCCACCCCGGATGGGTCCCTCTAGTCCCCAGGGGAGGGCCTCCTCCGGTACCATGGAAGGGAAAGGACGGGACTGGAGGCCCAGGTGGAAACAGGCCGCCAAGTGGCCATTTTTCGCAGCATCGCGGAGACCCTCAACCGTTCCTATACCCTCCGGGAGGCCTTGGACGCGGCCCTGCGTCGCATCCTGGAACTTCTGGACGTGGAGGCGGGCTGGATCTTCCTCCACGGCCCCAACCCGGGGGAGTTCTACCTGGCCGCGGACGCCAACCTCCCCGCTCCCCTGGCGGCGGCCGGCAAGCGCCGCATGACCGGGGACTGCCGGTGCCTCACGCAGTTGCGGGAGGGGACGCTGGTGGAACCCGTGAGCGTGATCGAGTGCCTCCGCCTAGAGCAGGCCCTGCCGCACGCTCCGGAACGGCACCGCCACGCCTCCGTGCCGCTGGTGGCCCAGGACGAGATCGTAGGGATCCTCAACCTCCTGCTTCCACCCGAGCGAACCTTCAGCGAACAGGAGCTGGACATGCTGGAGGCCATCGGACATGAGCTGGCAGTCACCATCCAGCGGGCGAGGCTGTTTGACCAGGTGCGGGAGCAGGAGCGGGTGCGGCGGGAGCTGCTGCAGCGGCTGCTGGTGGCCCAGGAGGAGGAGCGCCGCCGCATCGCCCGGGACCTGCACGACCACGCGGGCCAGATCATGACCGCCCTCATCATCCAGCTCAGCCAGCTCGCCGCCCAGGCGGAGGCTACCGAAAATCCCCTCGCCCCCGCCCTGCACCGTCTCCACGAGGTGGCTCAGGAAGGGCTCGATGACCTGCGCCGACTCGTGCACGAGCTGCGGCCTGCGGTGCTGGACGACCTGGGCCTGGGGCCTGCGGTCCGATGGTACGTGGACACCTACGTGGCCCCCGCGGGGCTCACCGCCCACGTGGAAATCCACGGCCTGGGGAACCGCCTTCCCCCGGACGTGGAGACCGTGGCCTTCCGCATCGTGCAGGAGGCCCTCACCAACGTCCTGCGCCACGCCCGAGCCCGGGAGATCCGGGTACGGTTGGACCGGCGGGGGAACGTGCTCCTGGTGATGGTGCGGGACGACGGGGTGGGGTTCGATCCCGAGGAGATAGACCGCCGCAGCTTCGGGCTCGCGGGGATGCGGGAGCGGGCAGAACTGGTGGGCGGGACGGTGCAGATCCTCTCGGTACCGGGCGTGGGGACTACGGTGCTCGCACGCCTGCCGGTAGGCGGAGCATAGGCATAAGGGAGGAACCATGGAACGGGTGGCCATCCGCAGGATCCTCGCCGCCACGGACTTCTCCCCCGCTTCCGAGGGCGCGCTCCGGTGGGCGCATCTTCTGAGCGAGCGCTTCGGAGCAGACCTCGTCCTCCTGCACGCTCTCTTCCTGGACCCCGCCCTGCTTCTGGGGCCCACGGGAGTCACGGTGGACCTCTACACCCGCCTTGTGGAGCATGCGCGCGAGGAGGCAGGGCAGCTCCTACAGCAGTTGGAGGTCCGCTTCCCCGGCGCTCGGAGCGTGATGCGGGAGGGCCCGCCCCGCGAGGCCATCCTCCAGGCCGCCGCGGAAACCAGGGCGGACCTCATCTGCATGGGCACCCACGGCCGTAGCGGCATCTCCCGCCTGCTCTTCGGCAGCGTGGCCCAGCACGTGGTGATCCACAGCCCCGTTCCCGTGCTCACCGTGCGCCAAGCCGTGGCGAACACGCCGGAGGTGCGAACAGTACTGGTACCCGTGGACTTCTCCCCGGCTTCCGATGCCGCGCTGCCCTGGGCGGAGCTCCTGGCTCGCACCTTCGGGGCTCGGATCGTCCTGCTCCACGTGGTGGAGCTCACGTACGAGGAGCTCTCCGCGTTCTCGGAGTGGGCGGGAGGGGAGCCGCTCGTGGAGGCCGTGCTCCGGGCCGCGGAGGAACGGGCCCGGGAGGAGCTGCGGGCGCGGGCCGGGCGCCTGCAGGACGCGGAGGTACTGCTCCACACCGCCTTCGGCACCGCCACCGCCCGCCACCGGATCCCGGAGGTGGCTCGGGAGGTGAGCGCAGACCTGGTGGTTATGGGCACCCACGGCCGAACGGGTGTGGAGCGGATTCTGTTCGGGAGCGTGGCGGAGCACGTGGTGCGCACCAGCCCCGTTCCCGTGCTCACCGTGCGGCACCGGGCCGGGGCGGGATCCCGCTGAGCATCCCCGCGGATTCCAAAGGCATCCGGCCGATGGTAGCCTGACCGCAGGACCGTTCTCGGAAGGAGGTGCTCCCGTGGGAACCGCACGACCCCGTATCCACCTGGTGGCCCGGGACGTGATGACCTCCCCCGTGGTCACCGTCCAGCCCGATACCCCCATCAAGGAGGTGGCCCGCATCCTGTTGACCCACCACATCAGCGGCGTCCCCGTGGTGGACGAACAGGGCAAACTCGTGGGCATCCTCACCGAGGCCGACCTGCTCTACAAGGAACGCCCCGAAACCCCAGAGGAAGGTGGCCTGCTGCGCCTCCTCCGCAGAGGCCACCTCGCAGAGGCCGAGCGAAAGGCCGAGGGCCTCCTGGCCCGCGACCTCATGACCTCCCCCGTCATCACCATCACCGAGGATACCCCCCTCCGCGAGGCCGCCGCCCTCATGACCCGCCACCACATCAACCGCCTCCCAGTGGTCCGCAACGACCAAGTGGTGGGTATCCTCAGCCGCGCGGACGTCCTCAAAGCCCTCACCAGACCCGACCACGAACTCCAAGAAGCCGTCCGGAGAGCCTTCCTCGAAGAACTCTGGATCGACCCCACCCGCCTGCGCATCGAGGTCCACCAGGGAGTCGTCACCCTCGAGGGCGAGGTGGAACGCCGCTCCGATAAGGAACTCGCGGAACGCTGGGTGGCCTCCATCGACGGCGTCGTCCGCGTGGAAAGCCGCCTCACCTACCGCTTCGACGACCGCGTCCTCTGAGGGGATCCGCCGTCAGGGGGGGTGGTCTCCGGGAAGGGGGTGCAGGCGCAGATCCTCCACCCGGTATCGGAGCTCCGCGGTGTCCACGGACACCACGCCGTCCACGGTGGCCGCATATCGGTGCACGAGCTCCACGTCGCTGGCGCGCTCCACCTCCCCGCGGATCCGGATGGTGCCTGCTTCCGCCTGCACCTCCAATCGGCTGAGGTCTACTCCAAGTTCTTCGGCCAGGACCCTCCGCACCGCCGCCACGAGCTCCTCGTCCGTCCGCGCGAAGGCCTTGAGCACGTCTGCCCGGGTTACGATCCCCACCACCTTTCCTTCCCGCACGATGGGGATGCGGTTGATTTTGCGCAGCAGCATGCGCCGCGCCAGCTCCCGCACCGGGGTTTCCTCCGTAGCCGTCACCACCTCCCGGGTCATCACCTCCTCCACCCGCACCGTGCGGCCCGCCCGGATCCGCAGATCCTGCCACAGGAAGGAGAGGAACCCACGCTTGGCTTCGGGCATGGGCTGGGCTTCCCGACGCAGCAGGTCTGCCTCCGTCACGATCCCCACCATCCGCCCCTCCTCGTCCACCACGGGCGCCCCGCTGATGCGGTAGCGCAGGAACAGCTCCGCCGCCTCCCGAAGTGTGGTCTGTGGCCGCACGGTGATCACGGGGGCGGTCATCACATCCTTGGCCACCAGCCAGGTCCGCATCGCAGGAATCCCTCCCACCATCGGTTCTCCGACCGAATGCAGGGTGCCACGGGCGCCGCGGAGGCTAGCGCCGGCGGGTGACCCGGGGGATGCGCTCGTAGGGAGCCACCCGGATCCGGGCGTCCACGAGGGTGGCCCCGGATTCGTGTACGAGAACCGGATTGAGGTCCAGTTCCGCGATCTCCGGGAGGTCATCCGCGAGGGCTCCCACCCGCACCAGGATGTCCACGAGGGCCTGCGTGTCCCGGGGAGGCATGCCGCGGTAGCCGTGCAGGAGGGGGGCTATGCGCAGCTGCGCCAGCATCTCCTGGGCGTCCTGCTCCGTGACGGGCACCAGCCGCACCGCCACGTCCCGCAGCAGTTCCGTGAGTACCCCGCCCGCCCCGCATGCCACCACGGGACCGAAGGTGGGGTCGTGAACCACCCCCACGATCATCTCCACGCCCGGAGGAGCCATGGGCTGTACCAGAAAGCCGGTAAGGGAAATCCCAGATTTCTGGAGCCGGGCCTGCATCTCCTCCGCGGCGGCCCGCACCGCCTCCCGTCCCCGCAGCCCGAGCCGTACTCCTCCCACCTCGCTTTTGTGCACCACTTCGGGCGCTACGGCCTTGAGGGCCACCTCTCCTCCAAGGGCCTCCGCCAGCTCCCCGGCCTCCTCGGGTGTGCCCGCCACCCGCTGGTCCAGGACCGGAAGCCCATAGCAAGAGAGCACCCGGCGTACCCGCTCCGGATCCAGCCACCCCCCGCCTTCCGCGAGGGCGCGGGCCACCTCCGCCGCGGCCTCCTCCCGCCGGATCCCTCTGAGCTCCAGAGGCTTCGGGACCGGCCGCTCCAGCCACTCCCCGTACCGGGCTGCCCGGGCTAGGGCAATGGCCGCCCGCTCCGGGAACCCGTATACGGGGAGGGAAGGCTCCCCTTCCCACAGCTCGGGAGGGATGCCGTCCGGGGTCATGAACACCGCGAGCACCGGCTTTCGGCCTCGCACCGCCGCTGCCCCTTCCCGGATGGCCCGCGCCACCTCGGCGGCGGGAATGGTGGCGGGCGGAATGAAGATGGCAACGAGGGCGTGGAGTTCCGGTTCCTCCCCGAGGAGCCGCAGGGCCTCCCGGTAGTGCTCCGGCCGGGCTGCGGCTGTCATGTCCACGGGGTTCGTGGTCGCCGCGTACGGCGGCAGCAGATCCCGCAGCCGCCCCTGGGTGACCTCCGAAAGGGACGGAACCCGCAGCCCTTGGCCCTCGCAGGCATCCGCGCAGAGGATGCCGGGACCACCCACGTTGGTGAGGATGGCCACGTTCCGGCCCCGGGGAGGCGGCTGGTGGGCCAAGAGCATGGCTACGTCGAACATCTCCTCCAGGGTATCCGTGCGGATCACCCCGGCTTGACTGAACAGGGCGTCCACCACCGCATCCGATCCCGCCACCAGGGCCCCCGTGTGGGAGGCCACGGCCCGGGCCCCCGCAGGGGAGCGGCCGCTTTTCGTGGCCACGATGGGCTTTCGCCGGCCTACCCGGCGGGCGATGTGGGCGAACTTCCGGGGGTTTCCGAAGGACTCCAGGTAGAGGAGGATGACGCGCGTGTCCGGATCTTCCTCCCAGTACTGGAGGAGATCGTTGCCGGAGATGTCCGCCTTATTCCCCACGGACACGAAGCTGCTGAGTCCCAACCCTACCCGCGCCGCGTACTCGAAGATCGCTAGACCCAGCCCTCCGCTCTGGGACATAAACCCTACGTGCCCCCGCGGCGGGGGGTGGGGCGCGAAGGTACCCAAAAGCCGCACCTCCGGGTGGGTGTTCACCACCCCCATACAGTTCGGCCCCACCAGCCGCATCCCGCTCTCCCGACAGACCCGCAAGAGCTCCTCCTGGCGCCGGGCTCCCTCCGGCCCCACCTCCGCGAACCCCGCGGAGATCACTACCAGGGCCCGCACCCCTTTCCGGGCGCACTGCCGGGCCACTTCCACCACCTGCTCCGCGGGCACGGCGACCACCGCGAGGTCCACCGCCTCCGGGATCGCTTCCACGGAAGGATAACTGGGCACTCCCTGCACCACCTGCGTCCGGGGATTGACGGGATACACGGTGCCCGCAAATCCGTACTCCAGGAGGTTCCAGAACAGCCGCCCCGGAAGGCTCTGCCGGTCGCGGGAGGCTCCGATCACGGCCACGCTTTTCGGCCGGAGGATGGCCCCGACCGCGTTCGCCGCCGCTACGCGTTCCCGCTGCTCGAACCGCTCCACCGCCTGCGGGGTGAACCGGGTAGGGAAGGCGGCCAAGAGCTCCCCCATGCCCGCCCGCACCTCCACCGGGAACCCGAGATCCCGCAGCACTCGGATCATGCGGTGGTTCTCGGGGAGAACCTCCGCCTCGAACACCTCGATCCCCCTGGCCGCGGCGATCTCCGCGAGCTGGCCCAGAAGCAAGGTCCCCAGGCCTCTTCCCTGGTACGGATCCGCCACCACCACCGCCA
This sequence comes from Armatimonadota bacterium, assembly GCA_025059775.1. Lineage (NCBI taxonomy): Bacteria > Bacillati > Armatimonadota > Armatimonadota bacterium. The sequence continues at coordinate 14,027 of JANXCW010000022.1, read as the reverse complement.
CCTCTGCCCGGCCCGGAGCCCGCAGAGCGTACATCCCGTGCGCCACCACCCGCTCCTCCGGCCCCGCGGTAGCCACCAGGGCCATGCGTCCCTCGTAATCCACCTCGCACATCTGCCGGGCCTCCTCCTCCAGGGCCGCGTCCCCCAGGGCCGCGAAGAACCGGTACAGGCGCGACTCCTCGGACAGGGACCGGAGGAACTCCAGCACCCGGGATCGATCCTCCGGCCGGGCAGGACGCACATGCACCGTGGTCCCGTCCCGCAGGACGAGATCCGTCTCCAGGTGCGCGGGGTACCTACCGACTCTCAGCGTCTCGTGGAGGGGAGGAGGTGATGCGCAGTCCCGAGACATCTACGTCCACCACCCCGTCCAGGGCCCGCAAGACCAGCTCCACGAGCCGGACGCGCTCCGGGGAATCTGCCTCCCCGTGGACTACCAGAACGCCTTCCCGCGCCTGGACCTGGACCCGATCGGGATCCAGGTCCAGGTCACGCAGGGTCTGGCGGGCCGCGCTCTCCAGTTCCTCGTCCTTCCGGAAGAAGGCGCGCAGCACGTCGTTCCGGGTCACGATGCCCACCACCCGCTCTCCGCGCACGATGGGGACCCGGTTCACCTGCTTGCGGAGCATGAGGGCCGCCAGCTGCTGCACCGGAGTGTCCTCCGTGGCCGTCACCACCTCCCGGGTCATCACCTCTCGCACCACCCGTCCCCGGTATCGGCGCAGGTGCTCCCGCACCTCCGGCGGGGCTTCCGAGCCCGGCAGGGCGGTGAGGGGAAGTCCCGCGGGGCCCGCCTCCTTGGGCAGGAGATCCGCCTCCGTCACGATGCCCACGAGTCTCCCTGCCTCGTCCACCACAGGCACGCCGCTGATGTGCCGCTCCACCAGCACCCGCGCCACCTCCGGGACTGGGGTCTCCGGCACCACGGTGATGACAGGTGTCGTCATCACGTCCCGTGCCCGCAGCCTACGCACCGTCCGCTCCTTAGTAGTTTAAGTCTACCACAAGGGTGTAGGCCCGAGGGGATCGGGCATGGAGCGGACCAGAATCCTTCCGGAGATGGATGGCGAAAAGGGTCCCGCGGTCCTAGGGTAAGCACGGGAGGGTGGTTCGGTGAGCGCCTTGAGATGCACGCTTCCACAAGGGGCGAAACTACTCCGCCCCCCCTTCTCCCACCAGCTCCAGGTATGCCCGCAGGAAGTCGCTCGCGCTCACGATTCCCACTATCCGGTTCCCCCGCACAATGGGGACCCGACGCACCAACTCATCCAGCATCAGCTGTGCCAGCTCGCTCAGCGGCGTGTCCTCCGAGGCGGTGACGGGATCCGGCGTCATGATGTCCCGGACCCGGCTCCCCGACTTCGCCACCAGGTCCACGAGGCTCACCATCCCCACCAGCCTCTCCTCCCGGTCCACCACGGGCGCCCCATGGATCCGATACCGGATGAGGACGTCCGCGGCTTCCTCCACGGTCATGGAGGGATCCAGGGTGATCACATCCTTGGTCATGATGTCCCGGGCCAGCATGCTGCTCCCTCCCCAGATGGGTCTGACTTCTCCAGTGTATCGGGCCCGCGGCTGTTCTGCATGGGCCGCGCACACGGCAATCGCACGGATCCAGCGAGGGTGTGTGCGCCATCCTGGGAGGAGGGCGGAAAGGGGTGAGGAGGCATGGGAGCACGGAAGACGCAGTGGTTCGCCGAGCGCCTGCGGAGAATCCTTCGGGAGGGACCCGAGGGGCGAGAGGGGCTGTGGGGGCTGCTAGGGGACGTGACGGTCGTGGAGGCCCATTGGCGCCCCGTGTCCGGACAGCCCAGCATCGCAGACCTCGTGGCCCACCTGGCATATCGGTGCGCCTGGGCTGCGCACGAGCTCCGTCCGGACCACCCGCACCCGGGGCCCGACCCATGGCCGCGCCCTGCGAACACCCCTGGGGCCTGGGGGGAGCTCCGGAAGCGCCTGGGGCATGCGGTGGAGGCGTGCGCGCAAGCGGTGCAGGAGGCGGATGATACGCTCCTGGACCGGGCGGCTCCGGGCCGAGAGGGCACGTGGCGGGACGTCCTCACGGATCTCTTGCTGGAAGCCGCGCACACCGCGGGACAGATCACCGTCCTCCGGAGGTGGTACACGACCCAGGAGATCGCGGTCTGATCGGGTCCCTCTCCCGCACGCGCAAAGAGGAGGGAGACAATCTGCTCTCCAACCTCGGCACACGGTTCCAGAATATCTCTCAGGGCCTTCTGCGTCCTCGCCTCCGTCCTGCTCCGGATCCGACCGCAGGGGCAGGGGGTGTTTTCCGCCTCGACGTCGCCGCGGGTGTGGCGGGATACGGGTTTCTCTCGTGGATCCTGCCGGCGGTTCGGCGGGAGCGGGCGCTCACCCGGAGAAGATCCCCGCTGAACTCGCAGGAGAGGCAGAAGTACCTTCCGTCCCCGGAGAGGTCCAGGTGATGTTGTTGTTCACCCGCAGGATGCGCAGGTCGTACGAGGGGACCACGGGTTGCGGACTCTTGCCCACCGGAAAGGTGGCGATTACCCGGAACGTCCTGGGATCGATGACGCTTACGGTGTTCGAGAGGCTGTTGGGGGAATTCACCGCCAGCACAAACCCGGCAACCAGGAGGATGCAGGCGTTTCCCCGCTTCATGGAGAGCCGCCCTTGGAGAGCTTCACGGGCTCCGGCGGAAGACACGCGACCGGAGCTTCGGAGGCCTGGAGCATCATGGCGATGGTGGTTGTGAGGGGGGCCGCCAGGAACACGCCTGCAGGTCCGAAGAGGTCCGCACCCATCAGGATCGCGCCGAGGATGACGACGGGATGCAGCCGGAGGAGGTTACGCAGCACCAGGGGTGCCACGATCACGTCGTTGATCGCCCGGACGCCGAGCAGGATCCCCACCACGGCCAGGGCGGTCCACACGCCCCGTGTGAGGGCTACGCTGCCGAGCGCCAAGATCCCAAACGCGGGCCCCAGGTAGGGGACCGTCTCCGCCACCCCCACCAGGACGGATCACCCGAGGGCATTGGGAAAGCCCACTGCTACAAGCCCCATCCACAGCAAGGCGGTCCCGATGAGGGTCAGGACCACCAGACCCCCAGATACCGTCGGAGGGCCCAGCTGGCGACGGCACCCGCGCGGCGGGCAGTCCCCGGAGCACGGAGGCGCCCAGGACCTCCCCATCCTTTCCCCCTTCGCTGGAGACCAGGAAGGGAAACCAGGCCGCCTCCAGCTGCTCCAGCTCTTGAGCGGCCAGCCGCAGGTACTCGGGGAGAGTCAGCAGACCGCACCTGGCGCAGGCTCCACAGCGCGGTCCCCCCATCACGATCCAGACCACCATCCGATCCTGCCAATCGTTCCGTAGTCCCCCCACGGCTCTCTACCCGGGCCGGATCCGTTTTGTATAACTTTCCCACGGATTCCTGCACCGGATCAAACCCCACCCTACCCGCTTCCGGCCCCCGTGCCCCTACAATAGGCCGTAGGGTTTTTGCGGAGGACGCATTCCCCGAACCCAGAGTTACCGATGCCCTGGCTTTCCGTTCTTCGGCTCCTGCGACTGCCACGGCCCCGCCTCGCGGACCTGGTGGTGCTGGCCGTGGGAGTGGGCGCAGTGTGGGGGCTGGTGGTCCTGGCTCCCACGGAGCTGCGGCAGGTGAGCCCTTCGCTGGCCCTGGACCTGCGGCCCCAGGCCCTCCCCGGATACGCCGGATTTTCCCTGCTGCGCGTGGCCGCCGCCTACGGGCTTTCCCTTCTCTTCACCCTGACCGTGGGATACATAGCGGCCCGCAACCGCACTGCGGAGCGCCTCCTGATCCCCGTGCTGGACGTCCTGCAATCCGTCCCTGTGCTCTCCTTCCTCCCCGCGGTCCTGCTGGCCATGATCGCCCTCTTTCCGGGCCGCATCATTGGCCTGGAGCTTGCAAGCATCCTCCTGATCTTCACGGGGATGGTGTGGAACATGGCCTTCAGCTTCTACCACGCCCTCCTGACGGTGCCCGAAGATCTCCTGGAGGCAGCCCGGGTGCTGGGACTGTCGTGGTGGCAGCGGTTCACCCGTTTGGAGCTTCCTTGCGCGGCCATCGGCCTGGTGTGGAACAGCATGATGTCCTGGGCGGGCGGATGGTTCTTCCTCATGGCGTGCGAGAGCTTCACCCTGGTGGACCGTTCCTTCACCCTCCCTGGGCTCGGCAGCTACCTCGCGGAGGCCAGCAGCCGCGGGGATCTCCGGGCGGTGGGGTGGGGACTGGGAGCCCTGCTGTTGGTGATCGTGGCCATGGACCAGCTGGTGTGGCGGCCGCTGGTGGCGTGGAGCCAGAAGTTCAAGCTGGAACTCGCAGAAGACCCGCTCCCGCCCCGTTCCTGGTTTTTGGACCTCCTGCGGCATTCCCAGCTGGTTCGGTGGTGCCGGGCGCACCTGTGGGTGCCTTTAGGGGAGGTGTTGGAGCGAACGCTGCGTCTTCCGGGCGAGCGGGCAGCGTCCGGCAAGAGGGGTCGCTCCCCAGGGCACCCTGCCCTCGGTGCCATCGCGGCGGTCCTCCTGGCGGCAACCGCTGCATGGGGGCTCCTCTCCCTCGGACGACTCATGGTCCGGGTTCCGCCGGAGGGATGGCGGGACATCGTACTCGGAACCGTCGCCACCGGCCTGCGGGTGCTCATCGCCCTTTCCCTCGCCGCCATGTGGACCATCCCCGCGGGCGTGGCCGTGGGTCTCCGACCCCGAGTCGCCCGCCTCGTCCAGCCCCTCGTGCAGATGGCCGCCTCCGTGCCGGCCACCGCGCTGTTTCCGGTGATGCTCCTCCTCCTCGTGAGGCTCGGCGGGGGGCTGGAGGTGGCCTCCGTGGCCCTCATGTTGCTCGGCACTCAGTGGTACCTGCTGTTCAACGTGATCGCCGGCACCACCGCCCTGCCCCGGGACCTCCTGGAGGCTGCGCAGGTGCTGCAGATTCGGAGGTGGCTGTGGTGGCGGACGTTCTGCCTGCCCGCCCTCTTCCCGTACCTCATCACCGGGGGGCTTTCGGCCCAGGGCGGGGCCTGGAACGCCAGCATCGTCTCGGAGTTCGTCACCTTCGGAGGTCGAACCCTGCAGACCACGGGGCTTGGGGCCCTCATCGCCTCCGCGGCCGCGCAGGGCGATATGCCGCTGCTGGCGGCCTCCACGGTGGTCATGGCCGCGGTGGTGGTGGGGCTGAACCGGTTGGTCTGGCGGCGGTTCGTGTACCTCGCGGAGACCCGCTACCACGTGTGAGGAGAACGATCCATGCAGCACCCCAACCCCCTCCCTCCCCTGCTCGCCCCACCCGCGGTCCTGCTGGAGGCCCGGGAGGTCACCGTGGCCTTCGAGCGGCCCGAGGGACAGATCGTGGTGCTGGACCGCATCTCCCTGACCCTCCGGGACATGGAGATCCTGGCCCTGGTGGGGCCGAGCGGCTGCGGCAAGTCCACCCTCCTGCGGGTTCTGGCAGGTCTGCTCAGGCCCACGCAGGGCGAGGTGCGCTATCAGGGGGAGGTGGTACGGGGTCCTCATCCCGGGATCGCCATGGTCTTCCAGACCTTCGCCCTCTTCCCGTGGATGACGGTGCTGGAGAACGTGGAGCTGGGGCTGCGGGCCAGGGGTGTTCCTCCCGCGGAGCGGCGGAGGCGGGCGCTTGCGGCCATCGACCTCATCGGGCTCGATGGGTTCGAGTCCGCCTATCCCAAGGAGCTCTCAGGGGGAATGCGGCAGCGGGTGGCCTTCGCCCGGGCTCTGGTGGTGGGGCCGGACGTGCTGCTGATGGACGAGCCGTTCTCCGCCCTGGACGCCCTCACCGCCGAAAACCTCCGCACGGACCTGTTGGAGCTGTGGCTGCAGCGCCGCATCCCCACCCGGGCCATGGTCCTCGTCACCCACAACATCGAGGAGGCCGTCTTCCTCAGCGACCGGGTGGTGGTCCTGAGCACGACCCCGGCCCGCATCCTGGGGGAGGTGCGACCCGAGCTCCCCCACTGGCGGGACCGGGAAGCCCCGGAGTTCCGGCAGCGGGTGGACGAGGTGTACGAGCTGCTGGCCGGGGACCGCCAGCGGCGGCTGGTGCACGCCCGCCCCCTCATCCCCCGGCTCCCTCCGGCACCCGTAGGGCTCATCACGGGGCTCGTGGAGCTGGTGCACGACGCGGACGGCCGGGTGGATCTTCCTGAGCTGGCCGCGGAGCTGCAGATGGACATCGAGGATCTGCTGCCCGCGGTGGAAGCCGCGGAGCTTCTGGGGTTTCTGAGCTCTCAGGATGGAGATCTGGTGCTTACGGAGGAGGGGAGGGCCCTGGCGGAGGCCTCCGTGCAGGCCAAAAAGGAGGTGTTCCGCAAAGCCTTCCTCAGCCGGGTGCGTACCGCCCAGGAGATTCTGGAGGTCCTCCGGCACCGCCGACCGCCCCGCATGTCCGCGGAGTTCTTCCTGGACCTCCTGGAGCGGCACTTCAGCGCTGAGGAGTCCCGCCGCCAACTGGGAGTGCTCACCGACTGGGGCCGATACGCGGAGGCGTTTGCTTACGACGAGACCACAGGGGAGTTCTACCTGGAGTCGGACCTGGTCTCGTGATCGTCCGGCTCCTGCAGGCCCCGCCGGAAGTCCCGGATGGCCTTCCCCAGCGAACTGCCGAGGTCCGCCAGGCGCGCGGGCCCGAAGATCAGCAGGGCGATCAGGAAGATGATCAGGAGCTCTCCTGTTCCAATGCTCCCGAGTCCCATCACACACCCCTCCTTACCTTAAGCGTACCGCAGGCCCGAATCGGTTCCAAACCCTCCGGGAACTTCGGAATGCGGGGGCGCGCTTGTAGGGTGAAACCATCCCAAAGGAGGGAGAGCCATGCGGACCTGGATCGCACTGCTCGCGAGTGTCTTCCTGGCCCTGACCCTTGCCCCGCTCGGATGGACAGCCGCGGGTGCTCCCCAGACGAAGCCCGCTAGCCCAAGACCGGCGGCCTCGTTCGAGGTCGAGGGGAAGGTGTCCGCGGTCTCGAAAAGCGGGTTTTCCCTCTCGGTGACGGAAGTACGGCAGGGGAACCTTCAGAAGGGCGCGCGGCTGCGGATCCAGTATACCTCCCGGACCAAGTTCACCCGGGCGGGGAAGGCCGCAAGCCCCGCCGCGCTCAAGGCCGGGGAGACCGTGCGGGTTCTCGGCAGCGTCCTGCGGTCGGGGAAGAGGGTGACCTACCGGGCGGCCCAGGTCACCATCCTAGAGTAGGCCATGAACCTGGAAGGCGCGGTGGAGCACACGGGGACGCGGGAGGAGGCAACCTCGCAGTTCAGCCGACTCCTCGCGGAGCACTGGCCCCGCGCCTACCGGTTCGCCTATCGGCTGTGTGGAGACACCGACCAAGCAGAGGAGGTGCTCCAGCAGGCTGCAGAAGAGGCCCTCCGGGCCTTCCACCGGTTCCGGCCTGGTACCCGGTTCGACCGGTGGTTTCTGCGCATCGTCTACCACCCTTCGTGGATGCTTACCGCCGCCTGCGGCGACAGTCCCTGTCCTCCCTGGACCAGCTCCCCGCTGCTTCCCTGGTGGCGGGGAGCTGGTCCGATCCGGAGGCGCGGGTGGAGGCCGCCCTGGACGGTCCGGTTCAGCCGGCGCTCAATGCTCTCTCCCCGGAGTATCGGAGTGTAGTGGTGCTGGTGGATCTGCTGGGCTACTCGTACGAGGAGGCGGCAGAGGTGCTGCGGTGTCCCTTGGGAACCGTGCGCTCCCGGCTGCACCGGGGGCGGCTTGCTCTCCGGGAGCGGCTGCGGCCATACGTGGACGCCCTCCGACGGGGAAAGGGAGATGAGGCATCCGGAGGACCTGCTGAGCGCTTATGCGGACGGGGTTCTCCCCGTGGAGGAGGCAACCCGGATCGCAGCCCACCTCGCAGCCTGCGCTTCCTGCCTCCAGGTGGTGGAGGACCTTCTGGCCGTACGGGCCCTACTCCGTCGGGTACCACAGCCTCACCCGCGCCCCGAGTCCCTGGCCCACGCCCTCCGGCGGCTGGAGGAGAGGGGTACTCAAAGGGATCGCGCGCGTCGCCTCCTCCTGGCGTTCCTGACCGCCTGTGCCGCCGCGCTCCTCCTGTACCTCCCCCCGCCCTTCGCCTCTTCCCGGCTCGAGCGAACCGCCTACCTCCGGCACCACGCCCGGATCACCCTCACCCATCCCATGGTGGATGGGGCACTGAACGCCTTCCTCGCGGGTTTGCTGCCCCAGCTGCCGCCCGAGGAGCCATGAACGCCATCGGCCGCATCCTCCTCCCCGCCACCACCACGTTGCTTCTGGCCGCATCGGCTGGGGCCACAGATCTCATCGGCCGGCTGCAGGACCTGCTGCGGGCTAGGGATCAGGCGGCCTACTCCGGGAGGCAGGTCCTCGCCACCCGGGAAGGTGGGCGGGCGCGTACCCTGGTGGTGCAGGTGGAGCGGGATCCGGCGGCATGGACCCGCTTTCTCTATCGTCCGGTGGGGGCGAGGGGCCAAGTGGTGATCCTCCAGAGGGGGGAGGTCCAGATCACTTACGATCCCCGCCGCGGCCTTGCCCGGCGCTCCTTTTTACCCCGGTGGGAAGCGTTCCCCGTAAGGGAGCATCTCACCTGGCTCCGGCAGAACTACCGGATGCGGGCCCTTCCGGGGCAGGTGCTGGGGCGCCCCACCCTCCGTCTGGAACTCACCCATGTGGGTGCAGCGCTCCGGAATGCGGACGGCGGTGCACTGGTCGCGGGACGGATGGCTGGTAACCGCCACGGGAGATGTGACGGTGGAGACGCTGCTGCGCGTGGCGGAGGTGACCGGTGTGGATCCGGGGCCACGGATCATGGACCACCTCCTGGCCTGGCTGCGGTCCCTGGGTCTTCCCATTTAGCCCCGCCCGGCCCTGGCTTCTCCCCTCCGCCGAATTCCCTCCCCATCGGGCCAGGCGGCAACGGCGATGCTTTAGCGCTCAGCCAGAACGGCCCGCAACGCGCCCTCCAGCTCCGGGAGGTCGAACCGGAAGCCGGCTTCCCACAGCCGCCGTGGGACCACCCGCTGCCCGGCCAGGAAGACCTCCTCCGCGAGCTCCCGACCGAAGGCGAGCCGCAGGGCGAAGGCGGGTATCCGGAAGGGAGCGGGGCGGCGCAGGATCCGGGCGAGGGTCGCGGTGAACTCCGCGTTGGTCACTGGCTTTGGAGCGGTGAGGTTGACGGGCCCGTGGAGGTCTTGCCGTTGCAGTAGGAACTCCACGGCCCGCACGTAGTCCACGAGCGCGATCCAGCTCAGGACCTGATCCCCCCTTCCCAGTCGACCTCCAAGCCCCACGCGGAAGAGCCGCACCAACGGAGGCAGGAATCCACCGCGCAGGGTCAGCACCGTGCCCGTGCGCAGCAGGACCGTGCGGATCCCCGCGGATCGGGCGGGTTCTGTGGCCGCCTCCCACTCCACGCAGAGGCGCGCGAGAAACCCCTCCCCGGGCGGGCTAGATTCGTCCAGTTCCTGCTGCGGGTCCCGGTTTCCGTAGTAGCCCACCGCGGAGGCCGAGAGCAGCACCCGCGGCTTGCGCGCGAGGCGTGCGAGGGTCTCGCACAGGAACCGGGTGGCCTCCACCCGACTCGTGCGGATGAGGGCCCGGTAGGCAGGAGTCCAGCGGGCGGGTGCGATGCGGGCACCGGCCAGGTTCACCACTACTTCCACCCCCTCCAGCCGCTCCGCCTCGAGCATCTTTCGGGGGGGATCCCAGAACACACCGCTCCGGGCGCTGATCTCCGGATCGCGGCCCACGGGTACTACCTCGTGCCCCGCGGCTCGAAAGCGTTGCGCGAGGGCTGTCCCCAGCAGTCCCGAAGCCCCCGTGATGGCGATGCGCATACCTGGATCCGCCTGCTCCTCGGCGTCCACCCCGCAACCCCGATCTTACCAGCCCCTCCGGAGAGCCGCTTGGTGTACCTCCCTCTCCTGCCGTACAATGCCTGCGGGAAGGGCCGTTAGCTCAGTGGGTAGAGCGCCGGGCTTTTAACCCGGGCGTCGGGGGTTCGAGTCCCTCACGGCCCACCACCAAACCCTCCCCAGAATGGCGTTCCAGACGAGTACTCCCCTGGGGTATAGCTCGCGCGACGCGGTTTTGCCGACAAATTGCCGACACCTACGACCGGGCGGCCCCGTGGAGGTGCTCCTCCAGCCAGCTGACGGCCTCCTCCTGGGCCCCCGGGATCAGGTGTCCGTAGGTGTTCAGCGTCAGGGTCGGGGTCGCGTGGCCCAACCGGGCGGCCACGGTCCGGAGGTCCACCCCGGCCCGGATCAGGTGGCTGGCGTGGGTGTGGCGGAGGACGTGGAAGGTCAGCCCCTCGACCCCCACCCGGCGGGTCAGGGCCGAGAAGGCCCGCTGGAAGTTATTGGGCCACCAGGGAGCCCCGTTCTCCCCGGGGCAGACCAGCCCGTGGTCGGTCCAGGCCTCTCCGAGCCGCACCTGAGGGCCAGCACCTCGCCCCTCCGGAGGCCGCACAGGGACGCCAGCAGGACGGGCACGTACATTCGGGTGCCCTCCGCCTCCCGGAGGAGCCGGAGCAGCTCGTCCCGGTCGAGTACCCGGAGTTCCCGGGCAGGGGTCTTCGGGGGCCTCACCGCGTCGCAGACGTTCCGGCCGACCACCTGCTGGCGGACCGCGTCCTCCAGGGCCGCGTGGAGGACCCGCTTGACGTCCAACCAGGACCTCAGCCACTCTTCGACGGTGACGCGGCCAAGGTCCACCAAGGCCCCTTTGGTCGCCTCCAGCCACAGCCTCGCCAGCTCCCGCTCCGCGTCCTTGCGGGTGCCCCGGGCAGACCGGAAGACCCGGACCCGCCGCCCGGTCACGGGGTCTCTACCTGCGCTGACCGTCACCTCCCACGAATTCCGACCCCTCCGGCGCACGTACCCAGGCACTCCTGTTCACCTCCCCCGCTTGGACGGCCGACCGCGCCTGCCCTGGATCTCCCGCTGGTACCGCCTGACCTCCGCCTCCGGAAGCAGGTAGAAGGGCCTCGCCGGAGTCCCGATGTCCACCGCCCGCAGACGGCCCCGGCGCACCAGCTTGCGGAGCCAGTCGGGGTGGACCCCCAGCCGTCCCGCAGCCCGGGCCAGCGTCAGCAGCCCCTTCATCGATCCTCCCTCCACCCCAAGGGTATGGGGATTTAGTCTCGTTGTCAAGACATTTAAGCGTCGTCCGCCCGCCAGCAGTGCGGTATGACCCGGTACAACCGGCACAAACGGCTCCTCGTGCGCTTCCGACGCCTCTTACGGCGGGAATCCGCCCTCCACTCTCCGGAAGACACGCACGAGTTTTCGCATCCCAGATCCCACCGGGCCCCACAGTCTCACCGCAGAGAGGGAGGCCCGAGGGCAGTGCAGGCAGAAGGTCTAGTTGTGCCTCGGCTGGCTGCCGGCCCCACCGTCCGAAGACCCGTCAGCGGGGAGGACGCTAGGTCTGGACAGCACACTGGTCTGAGCCCACGGCCGTTGCCCCTACCGGCCCTCAGGCAGGTTGCCACTGTGCTCCTCCTCCCACTCGCCCTCCTCCTGGCTGCCCCCGCCCTCGCGGCCCGCACGCCCGCCACTGTCCGGCTGCAGGTCGGGCCCCGCACGGAGACCGTCCGCCTCATCGGGCTCGACGCCCCAGAGACCTCTCCCAACCACCGCGCCGCCAGACAGGCCGGACAGCTGGGCCGGAGCCTCCAGGAGATCCTCCGCCTAGGTGAACTCAGTCGGGCTGCGGCGGGCCGGCTCGCCCCTCCGGGGTCTACCGTCTTCCTCGAGCTCGACGTCCAGACCCGTGACCGCTACGGCCGGCTGCTCGCCTACCTCTGGCTCCCGGACGGAACCCTCCTCAACGAGCGGCTCCTCCGTGACGGCTGGGCCGTCCTCCTCACAGTCCCCCCAACGTCCGGTACACCGACCGCCTGGTGGCCGCCCAGCGCCAGGCACGCGACCGGGCCGCAGGCCTGTGGGCCCCTCACCCCCTCCCAGACAGGCCTGCGACCCTAGGCCAGCGCTGTCACCCCTCTGCAGGGAACTCGAGACATCCTTCCTCGACCCTGAGGGTGTGGGAATTCAGTCTCAGGGCGGTCCTGGAGCTCCAGCATGTCGAGCTCGACGCGGAAACCACTGGACCAGGCGGCAGGCGCAACGGCGAGCATGCCTCGTGCCGCGTCGAACGTAATTTCCGCAGGCGCCAGTAGAACGTGGCAGGCGACGTCCGTGCCAGTCGGATCACGCCGCTGCAGAAACCCGATCGTAAGCACGAGCTCGTACCGCTCCTCGGCTTCTCCGAGCCCCCGCCCCATGAAGTCAAGCATTTCGTAAACCTTTTGCACCTCCCGCCATCGCCGCATCTCCCGCGCCCACGGCTCCCACTTCTCGACGACATACTCGAGAGGCCTACTCGACCTCCGGGTGATCCGCCAGCCGGAGCCGCCCCGGGACCTCCTCGACGATGGTGCTCTCGGGGTCCTCGGATCCGTCGGGCTCCGGCACTTGCCCGTTGACGATCACCGTGATCTCACGCAGCAGTTCGGGCTCCCTCTCCGGCTGGTCCAGCTCCTCGGCACAAACTCAGTCCACAACGACCGGCGGCACCAGCGGCCGCGCAGGCATGCGCTTCTTGCGAGCTCCCAGCCAGAGCCCATCCAAATCGTCCGGCTCGTCGGTCAGGAAGGGCGAGCGGTTTGCGCACGTCCGCGAGCCAAAGGATCTTATGCGTTGAACCGGAGGAGGTTACACGCCGCCTAATGGTAGCTGTCACCCTCAGGAGGGGCGAGAAGGTTCCGTCCTTTGTCCATCGCCAGGCTCACAGTCTCGCGGCCGCTCCTATTCTCGACACAGGACTGGCTGTCTAACGTTCAGAATCAGCGGCGGCGAGCAGCGCCGTCCGCTGGATGCCGTTGTTAGGCTAGGCTCACTGATTGCAAAAGAGATTACGGGCACGCTCCAAGTCTTCGTACACCTCATCTACATTGTCGAGGAAAATAAGGAAGAACCTGATCGTGGTTCGATTAGGATGGAAGCGATTCGACGTGAAGTAGCCGTAGAAGTTACCCTGACGATCAACGATTACGGGTGGATACAACGCCAACCTATTCCAGGGGCTGTAAGGGCTGAATCGAGAGCCGTAGTCACCAAAGCGGTTCCAAATGCTCCTCGAACTGAAGCGAGACCCGTACTCGCCGAACCTGTTGCAGACCGAATCCGGATCGAACCTGCCACAATTCAGGCAACCAAGGAAGACCCTGTGATCTCGTCCGCCGAAAAGCAGAAGCTCCGGCGTCTGTGCCTGGGCAGCCGCCACAGTCAGCACCAGGACGATGATCATGGGTGTGATCGCAACGCGACACTGGCGCACGGTCATGGTCATTCTCAGCCGACTTAAATTCGGCCACGAGATGGGCTGGTCGGCGTATCCGGCTTCGTGATAAGCGCTAATTTGCACCTTGCCTGCTATGCCTCCCCTGACCAGGCCCGAGTCCATCACGAGCAGCGCATCGCCCAGTGTCCAGGTTCAACCTTCTCGACCAGCTCCTTCTGCCACTGGTCGCACAGGTACGGCGGGCAGAGGACCGCGACCCGGCGGACCTCCCCGAGCTCCCACAGCTCCCGGACCACCAGCCCCGCCTCGATGGTCTTGCCTACCCCTACGTCGTCCGCGATGAGCAGACGCACGGGCTCCAGCCGCAGTGCCATCATGAGGGGGACCAGCTGGTAGGTCCGGGGCCGGACCGAGATCCGGCCCAGGCAGCGGAACGGCGTGGCACCCTCCCGCAGCAGCAGCCGGGCAGACTGCCACAGGAGGTGGACGCTCTGGGCGTCCGCTACGGACTCCGCGCTAGGCAGGGGGAAGGTCGAGGGGGACAGGCGCTCTGCCGGTAAGGTGTACGCCACCAGGTCGGCCAGGCGGCGGTGGACCGCCACTACGTCTTCGCTGGTCCCGGTGAGCGGCCGCAGCAGGACGACGTCTGGCTGGTCCCCCGGCAGCAGCACCCAGTCGCGGTTGCGGAAGCGGACAATGGCGCCGGCGTCCATGACGCCCACGCG
>JANXCW010000021.1:27440-27675 GCA_025059775.1 Armatimonadota bacterium | reverse complement strand
TCCGAGTGCTCTCGGGGCTCCACCAGGGGATCCTCATGCTCATCCCGGACAGCGCCAACGAGGACTCCCCCTTCGCGGACCGGCGGGTCCGGGAGGCCCTCCAGTACGCCTTCGACCGGGCCTCCCTCGCCCGGGCCCTGGGGTATGGCCTGTGGGAACCCTGGGATCAGATCGCGCACCCGGAGAGCCCCGCGGCCCTGAAGGACTACCGTCGTCCCGCCTACAACCCCGCCCG
>JANXCW010000021.1:0-27430 GCA_025059775.1 Armatimonadota bacterium | reverse complement strand
CAAGGAGCTGCTGGCCCAGGCCGGATATCCCAACGGGTTCCGAACCCGGCTTATCCCCGCTCCCTTCGTCACCCGGGATGTCGCGGTAGCCATTCAGCGGTACCTGCAGGAGGTGGGTATTGAGGCGGAGTTGGACACGCCGGAGATCGCCCGGTATGCGGAGTACCAGCGTAGAGGATGGCGGGGACTCCTGATCCAACCCTTCGGCTACTTCCCCTACTTCAACAACTACGTGGCCTTCTACTTCACCAATTCCCCAGAGGGCTTCGTGAGTATGCGGCGGCCCTCCCAGCTGCAGCGCCTGTGGGAGGACTCCATAGCCACTCTCCAGCCCCAGCGCCACAAGTTGCAGCTGATGCACAGGGTCCTGTTGGAGGAACACACGGTAATTCCCTTGTGGGTGGGAGGGCGACACTACATCGCGCGTCCCGAAGTTCGGGGAACCGGGCATCTTCAGGGATCCACCTGGCCGTGGTGGACTCCCGCGAACGCGTGGGTCACGCGGTAGCGGGTTTTTAGCAGGTTTGGAGGTGTGCACCGGGGAATATTCCCCGGTGCACGCTTTTTAGGCGAGCGGCGCGGGACCCGCCATGGGCTGCGGAGCAAGCAACACCTCCTCCCGGAGGGCCGCAAGGATCTCGCTGTAGAGCTGGGCGGTCTCCAGGGTGGTGAGGCAGGGGATGCGACGCTCCACCGCGGCCCTGCGCAGGCGGAAGCCCCATCGCCGTGGATCATGGCCGACGGTGGGAATGTTGATCAGAACCCCCACCTCACTCCGACGGATGGCCTCCAGGGCCTCCGCGTATGGGAGCGGGCGGCACGGCATTCCCGCAGACTGCAGGGTCGCCGCGGTGCCCGGAGTTGCGAGGAGTGGGATCCCAAGCGCCTGGAGGCGGCGCGCGAGGGGAACAACCGCCCGCCGGGCCCGGCGGGCCACGCTGAGGAGGGCTGCACCGTTCGGCGGGACCGTCCATCCCGCGGCTACGAGCCCCTTGTAGAGGGCCGCGGGGAGGTTCCGATCAATCCCCATCACCTCCCCCGTAGACCGCATCTCCGGCCCCAAGGCCACCTCCGCACCGGCGAGCTTCTCGCTGCTGAACACGGGCACCTTCACCCCCACCCGCCGGGGAGTGGGGAACCGGTACACGCCGGGATAGCCTAGGTCCGCCAGGGAACTGCCCAGCATGACGCGGGTGGCGATCTGCACGAGAGGAAGCCCCAGCACCTTGCTGATGAAGGGCACGGTGCGGCTTGCCCGCAGGTTCGCCTCCAGCACGTATACCCGGTAGTCGTGCACCACGAACTGCACGTTCAGAAACCCCCGGATCTGAAGCGCCCGGTTGAGCTTCTGGAGGATCTCAGCGATGCGCTCCGCCACTTCCGGAAGGACGTTGGAGGCGGGGAAGATGGCAATGCTGTCCCCGGAGTGCACGCCTGCGGTCTCCACGTGCTCCATGATCCCGGGAAGCAGCAAATTCTCCCCGTCCCCGATGGCGTCCACCTCCAGCTCCTGACCCCGCAGGTACGCGTCCACCAGCACGGGTCGAGCCGGATCCACCGCCAGGGCCGCGGCCACGAGGTCCTCCACTTCTTCCGCCTCGTGCACGATCCGCATCCCCCGGCCCCCCAGCACGTAGGAGGGCCGCACCACCACGGGGAGCCCCAACCGGCGTACCAGGTGCTTGGCTTCCTCTACGGAGTGGGCCATCCCCCCCTCCGGATGCGGGATGCCAAGCTGATCTAACAGGGCGTAGAACTTCCGCCGATCCTCGGAGACATCCAGGCTCTCCACGGAGGTGCCCAGGATGGGGACTCCGGCCCGGGCGAGGGGAACCGCGAGGTTCAGGGCCGTCTGTCCCCCGAACTGGACGAGAACTCCCACGGGCCGCTCCTTGCGCACCACGTGCAGCACGTCCTCCACGGTGAGAGGCTCGAAGTACAGGCGGTCGGAGGTGTCAAAGTCCGTGCTCACGGTCTCCGGGTTGTTGTTCACCACCACGGCCCGCACCCCTGCCTCCTGAAGGGAGCGCACCGCGTGTACGGTACTGTAGTCGAACTCGATGCCCTGCCCGATGCGGATGGGCCCACTCCCCAGCACCACCGCACAGGGCCGGGGATCCTCTTCTGCCTCGTCCTCTTCCTCGTAGGTGCTGTAGTAGTAGGGCGTGGCCGCGGGGAACTCGCCCGCGCACGTATCCACGAGCTTGTAGACGGGCCTGACCCCCACCGCCTCCCGCTGAGCCCGCACCGCCTCCTCCGGACGTCCCTGCAGCCGGCCGATCTCCAGATCGGATAGCCCGGTGCGCTTGGCGAGCCACAGGGTGCGAGGGTTCCGATCTTGGGCCACCTGGCGTTCTGCCGCCACGATGCGCTCAAACTCCCACACGAAGAAGGGATCGATGCGGCTAGCGGCCGCCAGTTCCTCCGGACGTGCGCCCCGGCGCAGCAGCTCCACCATGGCCCACAGCCGCTCATCACACGGCGTGCGCACCCGCGCCCAGAGGGCCTCGTCATCCAGCCGGGCCAGAGTGGGGTGCCACAGGCCGCGGTTGGTGGACTCCACCGATCGAGCGGCCTTCAGGAGGGCCTCGGTGAAGGTACGGCCGATGGCCATCACCTCGCCCGTGGACTTCATCTGGGTGCCGATGCGGCGGTCCGCCTCCCCGAACTTGTCGAAGGGCCACCGGGGAAGCTTCACCACCACGTAGTCCAGGGCCGGCTCGAAGCAGGCGGTCCCTCGGGTAATGGGGTTCTGGATCTCCCACAGGCGATATCCGAGGGCGATCTTGGCCGCCACCCGGGCGATGGGGTAGCCTGTGGCCTTGCTCGCGAGTGCACTGCTGCGCGAAAGCCGCGGGTTCACCTCGATCACGTAGTAGCGCTCGGAGCGCGGATCCAGAGCGAACTGCACGTTGCACCCGCCCTCCACCCCCAAAGCCCGCACGATCTCGAAGGCAGCCCGCCGCAGCATCTGGTGCTCGCGGTCCGAGAGGGTAAGGCTGGGGGCCACCACGATGCTGTCCCCCGTGTGCACCCCCATGGGATCGATGTTCTCCATGTTGCAGACGGCAATACAGTCGTCGTCCGCATCCCGCAGGATCTCGTACTCGATCTCCTTCCACCCCGCCACGGATCGCTCCACCAGCACCTGTCCGATGGGGCTGGTGCGGATCCCCCGCTCCGCCGCCTCCCAAACGGCCTCCCTCCCCCGGGCGATCCCTCCTCCCGTCCCTCCCAAGGTGAAGGCGGGTCGGATCACCACTTCTGCATCTCCCAGGGAGAGGGCGAAGTCCACGGCCTCCTCGGGAGTGGTGGCCACGATGCTCTCGGGCACGGGCTGCCCGATGCGCCGCATCTCCTCCCGAAACCGTTCCCGGTCCTCGCCCTTGTGGATGGCGGAAAGCGGCGTCCCCAGGACCTCTACCCCCAGGGCCTCCAACACGCCCATCCGATCCAAGGCCGCGGCCAGGTTAAGGCCGGTCTGACCGCCCAGGGTCGGAAGCAGCCCCTGAGGCCGCTCCGCCTCCAGCACCCGGGCCACGAACTCCGGAGTAAGGGGCTCGATGTAGATGCGATCCGCCACCTCGGGATCCGTCATGATGGTGGCGGGGTTGCTGTTGACCAGCACCACCTCCACTCCCTCTTCCGAGAGGGCCCGGCACGCCTGGGAGCCGGAGTAGTCGAACTCCGCCGCCTGCCCGATGGTGATGGGGCCGGAGCCGATCACCAGCACCTTTCGGATGTCCGGCCGCCGTGGCATTAGCGCACCTCCGCGTGCTGGGCGACCTCGGCCAGGAACCGGTCGAAGAGGTCCCGGCTGTCCCGGGGCCCGGGACGGGCCTCGGGGTGGAACTGCACGGACCATACGGGCAGGTGCTGGTGTCGGATCCCCTCCACGGTGCCGTCGTGGAGGTTGCGGTGGGTCACCACAAAGCCCGTGCCTACCAGACTCTCCTCATCCACCGCGTAGCTGTGGTTCTGGGTGGTCATACGCACCCGCCCGGTGGCGTGCTCCAGGACCGGGTGGTTACAGCCCCGATGCCCGAAGGGCAGTTTGAAGGTCGTTGCGCCCGCAGCCCGGGCCAGGATCTGGTGTCCCAGGCAGACCCCGAAGATCGGGAGCCGACCGAAGAGGGTCCGCAGCCGCCGGGCCACCACATCGAGGCGGCGCGGATCTCCTGGACCGTTCCCCACCACGAGAGCATGAGGACGGAGCGCCAGGATCTCCTCCACCTCCACCAGCCCGGGGAGCACGATCACCTCACACCCCCGGGCAGCAAGCTCCCGGGCGATTCCCATCTTCACCCCGCAGTCCAGGACCGCGATGCGGGCTCCAGGTCCCGGAAGGATGAGGGGTTCTTCCGGCAGCACCTCCGTCACCAGATCCTCCTCCGCCAGGTCCGGGAGGGACCGGGCCCGGGACACGAGTTCTTCCGGATCCCACTCTCCACTGGCGATCACCCCGCGGCGGAGCCCATGGGTGCGCAGGTGGCGCACGATCCGCCGCGTGTCCACCCCCGCGATGGCCACGATCCCGTGCCCGCGGAGGTACTCGGAGAGGGAGATGCGCCCCGCCCAGTGGCTGGTATAGGGGCTCGCCTCCCGCACCACAAACCCCCGCAGGAATGGCCGGCGGGACTCGCTCCACTCCGGGCTTATGCCATAGGTGCCGATCATGGGGAAGCTCATCACCACGATCTGCCCTGCGTAGCTGGGATCCGTGAGCACCTCGGGATATCCCGTCATGCCGGTGGTGAACACCACCTCCCCCCCGGAGATCCCCTCCGCCCCGACGGACACCCCTCGCACCACGAGGCCGTCCTCCAAGGCGAGCCACCCCGTCTGCATATTCATACACTGAAGTGTATCATTATACACATGCGGGTGTAAAGAGAACGCCCGCACACACTCCCCGCGGGCGTTCAGATCTCTTCTCGCCTCCATCGCTCCCTCCCGGAGAGCATTAATGGTCGGCCGCGCTTTCTGCCAGCATAGCAGATCCGGAGCGGAAGGCGCAACGGGATTCCTCAGCGTCCCGGGAGAACCTCCCACAGCTCGTCCGTCAGGTAGATGAGGTCGAACAGCATGATCCCGTCCGCCTGTGCCCGGGCGATCCGGAGGGCCTCCCGCAGTCGTCCGGGGCTACCCGAGAAGTGGGGAAGGTACAGGCTGGCGACCACGGGGACCTCTTCCAGCACCAGCTCGCGGGCTAGCATCGCCCCCCCCTCCACGCTGTATATAGGGTTTGCGCCCCGGCGCAGGGCCTCCCACACGGTGAGGGGGCGGTAGTACAGCCCCACCATGAGGAAATCCAGCAGCGGCGCGTACCCCGCCCGGGCCCACGCCTCGCTCGCCCAGGGGTACGGCGGTCGCGCCTCCGGGTGGGCCCAGTTGGCCCCCTCCTCGTAGTACACGGGATACCACCCCCCCACGTACGCACCCACCGCGATCCCGGGCCGCAGGGCCCGAGCCAGCCGCGTGGCGGAGAGCACGTAGGTATAGATGTTCCGGGCCCGGAAGCCGAGCCAGGCCCGGTAGAGGGGTCCCGGCTCCCGCGCCACCCAGTACCCCCGCGGCACGTACCGGTAGATGTCCTCCGGCCACCGGACCACGGCCCGACCCAGGAAGGCCTCGAAGTCCCGGCGGCTCCGCTCCGAGAAGTCCTGGGTGAGGTCCTCGTACCGGGTGCGGTCCAGGATCACCCCGTCCACGGGGTAGCGGGTGAGGAGCTCGTGGAGGATCGCGAGCTCGTAAAGGCGGACCTCCGGGTGGGCGGGGTTGACGAAGGCAAAGGGACTGCGCCGCCAACCCGGCTCCATCCGCACCCGCACGGGCCCGATCCCCACGGGATCCCCGATCCGAAACGCGGCGCGTAGCCATGCCGCGGCCCTCCCGTGCCCTGCCAGCACGTACCCATCCTCCGGAATCGAGGCGGGGCCGGGATCGGGTTCCGTGCGCTCCCGATCCCGGATCTCGCGCACCCGATCCCCCCGGACCACCACCTCCACCCCGTGGCGCGTGGTAGGGACATGGGTACCCACGGCCCGGGTATACAGGATCAGCTGGTCCGCGTAGCGGGTGGCGTTCGCGCCGTCGATCTCGTACTCGGAACCGTCCGGCGCCTGCACGGGTCGGGTGGCCACGTAAGCCACCCCGATCCACTCCGGCCGATCGAAGGCCGGCCCCACGCGGTAGGCGGAGAGTCCTTCCGAGAAGGTGTTCACCGCGGCGAAGACCCGCAGTCCCCGGGCGTGCGCCTCCTCGAGGAGGGTGCCCAGGAGGTCGTGGTCCCGGGGGAGCCACCTCACGGGTGGAGGGTAGGCGGGGAGGCTGGTGCGGGGAATCGGGGAGTCGCTGAGGACAGGCGCGAAGCGGCTGGGATAGGTGACGTATCCCCACGCGTTCTTCGCCTCGAAGACCACGGTATCCACGCCCGCAGCCTTCGCCCGGTCCAGCACCCGCCGCACGCCCTCCCTGGTGCTCAGGGTAAGGAGGTTCGCGCCGGGCTCGATCCACAGGGCGAGTCGGGGCACCCGGGCCAGGGGAGCCGCATGCCCCCGGTGGGCCGCTATGGCCACCAGGAGGAACGACGTCAGAAGGAGCGTCCGTCCCCTCACCGCAGGAACAGGGAAAAGGCGATGATGAAGGCTGCCACCACCACCGTCCGTTCCACGAACTCCCGCCCCAGGGCGCGGGCGATGCCCGCGGAGGCGTAGCCGCCCACGATGGCACCCAGGGCCAGCCACACCACGTCCGGCCACAGCACGGCCCGGGAGAGCAGGAAGTAGGCAGCCGCAACCCCGTTTCCCACCGCGGTGAGGATCCCCTTGATGCCGTTCATCTGGTGGATGTCGTCCAGTCCCAGGAGTCCCAGGGTGGTGAGGATGAGGATGCCGGTACCCGCCCCGAAGTAGCCGATGTAGAGACCGATGCCGAACTGCACGAGGAGGGCCACTGGCCAGGTGGTGCGCCGGCCCGGAGGAAAGAGCGCGCGGATGTGCCTCCGTGCGGCCAGCAACATCGCGGCTCCGAGGAGGAGGAAGGGCACGATGGCCCGAAAGGTCTGGGTGGGCGTCCGGAGGAGGAGCCAGCCGCCTAGGATTCCCCCCGCCAGGGTAGGCCCTACCAGATACCGGATCCAGGGACCGCTCCCCTCCATCTCCCGCCGAAATCCCCAAGCGCCCGCGAGGTTACCCGGCCACAGGGCCACCGCATTCGTAGCGTTCGCCAGCACAGGATCCCGCCCCAGCCACAGCAGGGTGGGAAAGGAGATGAGGGTCCCGCCGCCGGCGATGGCGTTCACAGCACCCGCCGCCGCTCCCGCGGCGAAGAGGATCGCTCCCTGTTCCACGGGCCCCATGGAAGGCATCCACCGAGGGGGTATTGTCGCACACCGCGCGGCCCCGCGACCAGGGGCTAGCGGCAGGCCCCGGATCCGTGGTCGGAGAACCGCGCCTCCCCCACGGCGAGGAACTGCCAGGAGTAGCCGTTGCGCCAAAGCTCCAACCGCAGGACTCCGAAGGATCGATCCGTGGCCGCCTCCCGCGCACCCAGGGGATCGGGACGCAGCCGGTAGAGGCTCCGGCCGCCGGTGCCCACCACGAACTGCCGGATTCCCCGGGAATCCGTTCGGCCCTGGCTATCCAGGGGCGCGTATCGCTGGTAGTTGTGATCGTGTCCGGAAAGCACCATCTCCGCGCCCGCCGCGTACAGCAGCTCCCAGAAGGGCCGAACCTCCGGGAACCCCGCGTAGCGTCCCGTGGTGAAGAGGGGGTGGTGCCAGAAGGCGAGGATGCAGGAAGCGGAGTTCGTGACGAGCACCTCGCGCAGCCACCGGTACTGTGGGGATCCCCCGCCACATCCCCCGACCGCCCAGCAGTTGGAGTTCAGAGCCAGGAGGAGCCACTGCCCCAGACGGAAGGCGTAATAGCCCCGCTCCGGATCTCCCGCCCGCGCCCCGAAGTAGGCGAAGTAGTCGCGTGCGCGGGGCGTCTGGTACTCGTGGTTTCCCGGGACGGGATGCGTGATCCGCAGGTACCGCCCCCACGTGCGGTGGTAGGCGGCCTGGTAGCGCTCCAGGGCACCGTCGGGGTACTGGCCGTCGCCCAGCATCAGCACCACGTCCGCGCCCTCCAACAAGGCTGCGGTGTCCGCGTCCCGGCAGGCAAAATCCGTGCGGAGCATCCCGGGAGGACACGCCACGTCCCCAGCGGCCGCCACCACATAGGGCTTCTCCTGGGCACCCCACGTCCCCCCGGAGGCCAGGAGGGCCACCAGAGTGGCCAGACAGGGGGCGAGGATTCCTCTACGCACCCTCGGTTTGCCGAGACCTCCCCGTGGCGCAAAACCAGGAGAGGATCACCGCCGCGGCCGCAATCCCCGCCGTCTCTGTCCGGAGAACGAGCGGCCCTAGGCTGGCGGCCTCCGCGCACCCTCGAAGCCTCCGCACCTCCTCCTCCGCGAACCCGCCCTCCGGGCCCACAAACACCGCCAGGTCCGTGGGTTCCGGCGCTCCCTCGAGCACCCACAGCAGGGGAGACCCCCCACCCTCCCACAGGAAAACCCGGAGGGGGTACCGCGCGAACCCCTCTACGGCCTGCGCGAACGGCAGAGGGTCCACCACCTCGGGGATCTGGGCACGACGACACTGCTTGCTGGCCTCCGCGGCAATGCGCCGCCACCGTTCCACCCGTCCGCTTACCCTTACGGACCGCTCCATCACCACCGGCACGAAGCGCGCAATCCCCAACTCGGTCCCCATGCGGACCACGGTGTCCATCCTGTCCCCCTTGGGCATCCCCTGGTACAGGGTGAGCCGGTAGGGGAGGGTCAGGCCCTCTCGCGGCCGCAGCACGCGAGCCACCACTCCGGGGGCGGTTCGGAGGAGCTCCGCCTCCCACTCCCCGCCCCTTCCGTCGAAGGCCAGGAACACATCCCCCACCCGCAACCGGAGGACCCGGAGAGCATGGCGAGCCTCCCGGGCATCCAGGTGCAGGAGCTGGGGATCCCGGGGATCCGGCCTCACGAACAACCGGCGCATCCGGACTTCAGGAACACGAGGGCGCGCCACTCCGCCTGGGCCAGCAGGTGATCCAGCTGTAGGCCGAAGCGCCCGGCACCTTCCAGAATCCCCGGCACGTCCGTCTCCACGAACCCGGAGGCAATGAAGACGCCATTCCGCGAGAGGTGCGACGGGATCTCCGGGAGCACCGCGGCCACCGCCTCTGCGGAGATGTTCATCACCAGGACATCCACGCGCTCTTCGCTCCCCCTGAGGAGATCCGCGCACCGTACCTCCACCGCCACGCGGTTGTGCCGGGCGTTCTCCGCGGCCACCGCGCATGCCACGGGGTCGTTGTCTACCGCCACCACCCGGCGGGCCCCCAGCTTTGCCGCGGCCACGGCCAGGATGCCGCTCCCCGTGCCCAGATCCAGCACCGTCTCTCCACCCCGCATGCAGGCCTCAAGCGCATGCAGACAGAGCCGGGTGGAAGGGTGCAGCCCGGTCCCGAAGGCCATTCCCGGGTTTAGCACCAGCTCGATCTCCCCTTCTCCGGGTGTCGCCTCCTGCCAGGGTGGCCGGACGAGGAACCGGCCCACCCGGAAGGGGCGGAAGTGCTCCTTCCAGGCCTCCGCCCAGTCCGTTTCCCCTATCTCCCGCACCTCGACCATCGCTGGCCCCGGGTCCAGCCCAAAGTCCCGCAGCCCTAGCAGGTGCCGGCGGATGGCCTCGATGTGGGCGGCGGCAGAGGAGCCCTCCGGCAGGTAGGCCCGCAGCACCACTCCCTGCACCGTCTCCTCCTCCACGTATCCCGAGCGGAGGTCCAGCAACCGAGCGCCCACCGCGTCCGCGGCCTCCCGGGAGGTGCGCACAGAGACCTCCAGCCACCTCATGGCAGGGGGTCCCGTACCCGCTTACCCAGGGAAGGCGGCTTTTTGTGCCGCTCCCCGCGCAGCCGAGCGAATTCCAGGAGCAGCTGGCGCTCCCTGGACCCCAGGACCTTCGGGATTCGGACCTCGAACCGCACGTGCAGATCTCCCCGCCGGCCATCCAGGGAGGGGAGCCCGTACCCCTTCAGGGTGAGCACCTCCCCCGGCTGCGTCCCGGGGGGAACCGGGACGGATTTGGGGCCGTCCAGGGTGGGAACTTCGACCTCATCGCCCAGGGCCGCCTGGGTCATGGAGAGGGGAACCGTGCAGTACAGGTCGAGCCCGCGCCGCTCGAACACCGGGTGCCGTGCCAGGTGCACGAACACGTAGAGGTCCCCCCGGGGGCCACCGTGCTGGCCCGCTTCCCCTTCCCCTGCAAGCCGCAGGGGAGTATCCTCCTGTACCCCCGCGGGAACGTTCACCACCAGGTGCCGCCTGGCCTCCACCCGACCGGTTCCCCTGCACCGGGTGCAGGGGTTCCGCAGGATCCGACCGTGCCCCGCACACCGGCGACAGGTGGAAATCTGTGTGAGCGTCCCGAAGAGGGTACGCTGGGTAAACCGGGTCTGCCCACTGCCGCCGCAGGTGGGGCACGTTCCCCAACCCCCGCCCCGCTCCGCGCCGGTTCCGAAGCAGCCCGGGCAGGTCTCCAACCGCGTCACCTCGATGGTGCGTTCCGTCCCGTGGGCCGCCTCCTCTAGGGTGATCTCCAGGTCGTACCGCAGGTCCGCGCCCCGCTCAGGGCGGGGTTCTTCCGCGGGGCCTGGACGCATGCCACCGAAGAAGACCTCGAACAGGTCCTCGAAGGGAGATCCGAAGTCCAGGGGCGTCCGGGCGAGCCCGCCGCGGCGCATGCGATCGTACTCCGCGCGCTTCTGCGGGTCGCCCAGAACCTGATAGGCCTCGTTGATCTCCTTGAACCTCTCCTCCGCCTGCGGATCCTTGTTCACATCCGGGTGGTACTCCCGGGCGAGGCGGCGGTACGCCCGGTGGATCTCCTCCTGCGAGGCGTCCGGGGAGACGTTGAGGATCTCGTAGTAGTCCCGCGGCATGACAGGAGGGAGGACGTCAGTGCGCTCCCGCGGTGCGGCTGAGGACGGTGCTCAAAAGGCGCGCGAGAACCCGCACCAGGGCGATCACCCGGCCGTAGGGCATCCGCATGGGTCCCACCACGCCGATCACGCCCGCGGGCCGGTTCCCGACCCGGTAGGTAGCCGAGACCACGCTGCACCTCCACATCTGCGCCACGGGGTTCTCTGGTCCGATGGTGACCCGTACCTCTTCCCCCAGCGGTCTGAGCAGCCTCCACACCACCTCCTCCCGGTCGAGGGCGGAGAGAACGGGTTGCGCCACCCGCACGTCCCGGAACTCAGGCTGTTTGAGGATGTTGGAGTGCCCCTCCACGAACACCCGACCCGGCCCCCGCGCGTTGAGGTATGCCTGCAGGGCTTCCTCAAACCGACGCAGGAGGAGCACGAGATCCGGCCGGTCCACACGGACGTGGGCGATGGTGCCCTCCCGGACCTCTCCCAGGGTCTTCCCCCGCAGGCCCTCGCTCAGGCGCCGCGAGAGCTGCTCCAGCTCCCCGGGAGCAACCGGGGCCGGAAGCCGCAGGAGGGTCCCCTCGATGCTGCCCGCGTCCGTGACCACCACCACCGCCACCCGGTTCTCCGCGAAGGGGACGAAGTGTAGGTGTACAAACCGCCGCTGGTCCGCCGCGGCCACCGCCCCCACGGAGGGGTACTCCAGCAGGTGCGCCAGTTCGTGCGCCGCGTGCTCCACCGCCCGCTCCGCCTCCTCCGCAACGCTCCACAGGGCGCGCAGGATGCGGCGTCGCTCCTCCACGGGGACACGCTCCTCCTGGACCATGGTGTCCACGTACAGCCGATATGCCCGCTCCGTAGGCACCCGGCCCGCGGAGGGATGCGGCTGATGGAGGTAGCCCATCTCTGTAAGGGCCGCCATCTCGTTGCGAATGGTGGCCGCGCTCACATCCAACCCGTACCGGCCCACGAGGGCTGCAGAGCCCACCGGCTCGGCGGTGAGGATATGCTCACGGACCACCGCCTGCAGAATGCGTCGCTTCCGAGGATCCAGCACCCCCACGGCCATGGTGTTCGAACCGCGCTCTCCCTGTGGCCCCGGATCCCACCCCATGTCCACCGTAGCATCGGGAATCCCGCGCGGTCAATTTGACCGCCCCGCCGGCGGCCGGGCGTCCGGACCCTCACGACCCCACGGGTGCGGCTCCGCGCCGCACCAGCCCCAGCACCCATCGGGCCTCCTCCGCGCGCAGAACGAGACTGCTTCCGAGATACACCCCGCCCGCGATCCCTAGCGCGGCCACGAGCCGGATGGTCTCCCCCACCAGACCCGAGCCCAGGGCATCCCTCAGAACCCCCATCATCCCCCAGACCAGTAGCCCGACGGCCGCCGCCCCCAGAGCCGCTCGCAGGGCGGTCCGCCAGACCCGGCCCGGCTCCAGGGTCTCCAACCGACGCCGCAACAGCCACCAAAGCACCCCCACGTTCACGGTGCTCACCACGGAGGTGGCCAGGGCGATCCCCACATGCCCCCACACCCGCATCAACACCCAGTCCAGCAGCGCGTTCAGGGGGATCATGCAGGCCCCCACGCGGAGCGGGGTCCGCATGTCCTGCAGGGCGTAGTAGGCCCGGGTGAGCACCACATAGCAGGAGATGGACACGAGTCCCGCCCCGTAGGCAGCCACGGCCCCGGACACCGCGGCGGTGGCCTGAGGCGTGAATGCGAACCGTTCGAAGAGGACCCGTACCAGCACCTCCGGCACCGCCAGGTACAGGGCCGCCACGGGCGCCGCACACCACAGGGCGGCCCGCAGTCCCAGGGAGATGGTCTGCCCGAGCGCTCCAAGCTCCCCCTTCCCTGCCTGCCGGGAGAGGGTGGGGAAGAGGGCCGTGGCGATGGAGATGGCGAAGAATCCCACGGGGGCCTGCACCACCTCGTAAGCGTAGTCCAGCACGGCTACCGCGTTCACCGCTCCCTGGGGCCGGAGAAAGGAGGCGAAGATCCGGTCCACATAGGCGTTCAGTTCCACCACGGCAAGCCCCAGCATGGCGGGAAGCGCGAGCCGCACCACCTCCTGCACCGCGGGGTGCCGCACTCCGAGGCGGATCCGAAACCGGAAGCCTGCCCGCCGGGCCGCGGGGATCTGCACCAGGAACTGCGCCAAGGTCCCCAGGACCCACGCCAGGGCAAGCCCGTGGATCCCCAGCGCGGGCCCGAACCCCAGGGTGGCACCGATGACGGTGAGGTTAAAGAGCAGGGGCGCAAAGGCGGGGACGGTGAAACGTTCGTGGGCCTGGAGGTAGCCGGTCAGGTAAAGGGCCAGGGCCAGGAACACCATGGCTACGAAGAGGATTCGAGTGAGGGACACCGCGAGCGCGGTGGGGTGCGCACCGAATCCCGGAGCGGCCAGGGGGATGATCCACGGCGCGAGGATCTGCCCCAGCAGCACCATGCTGCCACCGAGGACCAGCACGAGACCCGTGAGATGCGCCACCACCTCCGCCCGCTCCCGGTCGTCTTGCCGCAGACGCACGCGGGTCAGGACGGGGATGAACACGATGCTGAGGGTGCCGCCCAACAGCAGCCGCTGCACCAGGAAGGGAACGGAGTAGGCCACCACGTAAGCGCCCTTGGCGTCCCCGGCGCCGAAGAGGGCCGCGACCACCACCTCCCGGACGACGCCGAGCAGGCGGCTGGTGACCGCGGCCACCCCCATGAGGGCCGCAGCCCGCGCGAAGGAGCGGGGATGCGCATCTGCCATCCCGACTATGGTACAATGCGCCAGAACACGGAGGAGGTGGAGGTCCCGGGATGGCCAAGCGCACACCCTCGGCCCTGAAGCGGCAGCGCCAGACCCTCAAACGCACCCTGCGCAACCGGGCATGGAGATCCCGGATCCGGACCCTGACGAAGAAGGCCCGGGAGCTGAGAACCCCCGAAGCTGTGCGGCAGGCGATCCAGGCCATCGACAAGGCCGCCGCGAAGGGCATCATCCATAGGAACACCGCGGCCCGGAGGAAGTCCCGGCTCATGCGGGCGCTCCAGAAGACCCTCCAGGCCGCCTCATGAGGTGGGAAAACCCCGCAGGTTCCGCGTCAACCGTACCACCAGACACTCCAGCACCACCCGGGACGGGAGGCCCGTGCTCTTCAGCTGCCGATCCGCCTCCACCAGCTCCTGGTAGGCCACTCCCAGATTCACCCCCCGCATCCGACGGAGCTGGTCCAGGTACCGGGGGTACAGCCAGGCGCGGTTGCCCAGGGCTGAGCGCACCTGCTCCGGCCGAGCCCCCGGTCCCAGGGCTCCCGTAGCGAGCAGGGCCCGGAAGTGTCCCGCGAGGAGCGCCACGAGGGCTACTGGATTCTGGTCCGCGGCCAGTGTGTGGAGGGACTGGAGGGCACGGGAAGCGTCCCCCCAGGCCACCGCCTCCACCAGTTCGAAGACGGAGACCTCGCCTCCCTCTACGACCACCTCCCGCACGTCCTCCAACCGGATTTCCGCACGGTCCCCCGTGTATGCGGCCAGCTTCTCCAACTCCAGCAGTAGGCTCCGGAGGCTCCTCCCCGCGAGGGTCACCAAGGCCCAGGCGGCTTCCCGGGAAAGGTGCTTGCGTATCCCCTGAGCGCGTCGCTGGAGCAGGGGCACCAGCGCCTCCGGCTCCAGCCGATCGAAGGTCCGTACCTCCGCCACCCTTTGAAGAACCGCGGCCAGGCGACGGCGCCGATCCAGGGTGCGCGCGGTAAGCACGAGCACGCAGGGCGGCACGCCGGATTCCAGATAAGCGGCCAGGCGTTCCTGCGCAGGAGCGGGGAGGCGATCCACGTTGCGCACCACCACCACCCGGCAACCCCCGAAGAAGGGGAGGGTGTCGGCCCGGACAAGGATCTCCTCGATGGGAGTTTCCTGCGCGTCCAGCTGGTCCAGGTTGAGGGAGCGGACTTCCGGCGGGAGGTGGCGGCGCACGGCCTCCTCGACCGCCTCTTCCACCAGCCACTCCTCCTCCCCCACCAGGACCATCACCCGGCGCGCGGCGGATCCGCTCATGGACCATCCTCGGACCGCTCCGGGATCCGGCGGCCGGATCTCCGCTCCCGGGTCGTCCGCAGCCGCACCGTGAGCTCGATGTCGCTCCCTTCCATGCTCCCGGGAGGCAGCACCGTCCGGGGCAGGAAGGCAGCGTTCCCGTCCTCCAGGAACACCACGGCCACCTCTTCCTCGATGCGGTCCACCACCCCGCGCCGTCTCACCTCGACCTCATGGTCTCCACCCATAGGCGCCTCCCGTCGGTGATCACCGTCACCGCTCCCTCCTCATCGGTCCGATACACCCGAACCCCGAGCCGCGCGTAACGCCGCAGGATCTGAGGATGCGGGTGCCCGAAGGGGTTACGGGCTCCCACGGAGAGCACCGCGATCCGGGGAGCGACCTCCCGCAGGAACTCCTCCGTACTGCTGGTCCGACTGCCCTGGTGCGGGATCTTGAGCACGTCCGCCCGCAGGTCCTCGCCGGAGCGCACAAGCGCGGCTTCCGCGTTCTCCTCCACATCCCCGGGGAGCAGCACGCTCCGCTCCCGATACCGCAGCCGGATCACCACGGAGTTCTCATTCACTGGCGAGCGGCCCCCGATGAACCGGTCCTCCGGCCAGAGCACCCGCGCCACCACATCCTCCGAAATCCGCACCGTCATCCCCCGCCGGGCCCGGCGGTACGCGATCCCCCGCCTTCGCACCGCCCGCAGGAACGCCTGGTAGGGTGGAGCCGGGTGGGGGTAGCCCGCGTCCACCACCGCCGATACCGCGAAGTTCTCCAACAGGGGAAGGAGTCCTGCCACGTGGTCCGCGTGGGGATGGCTAAGGACAACGCCCTCAATCCGCCGCACCCCCTCCCGTTCCAGAAACCGCACAAGGGCCCGCCCATTGGGCCCACCGTCCACCACCAGGGTGCGCCCCCCCGGCCCGCGCACCACGATGCTGTCCCCGCCCCCCACGTCCAGGAACACCACCCGCAGGTGTGGATCGGGCCGGAGATCCTGAAATGCCTGTACCGCCATGCCACCCGCCAGGAACACGGCCAAGCCCGCCACCACGGTCTCCCGTCGCACGGGAGCCTGCAGGCTTCGGACAACCACCAGGAGGAGGGCAACCCCAAGGGCCACAGTCCATACGGGAGGCCCGGGGATCGCGGTCACGATACCGGGCAACCGCGACGTCGCACGCGCCACGGAGACCACGAAGGCCACCAGGGGCTCTACCACCGCCCCACTGAGCCATCCCAGCGGAGGCCACACCGCGCCCAGGATCCCTACCGCCAGCCCCGCGGGCACCAGCACCCCCACCGCGGGCAGAACCAGGAGATTCGTCACGGGCGCGAGGAGGGGAACCCTCCCAAAGTGCCAGAGCAGCAGGGGCAGCACCGCCAGCTGGGCCCCCAAGGTGGCTCCCACCAAGTTCCGCACGGAAGCCGGAAGCGGGGCCAACCGCTGCGCGAGGGACGGCGCCAGGGTTACCAGGCCCCAGGTGGCCGCCACGGAGAGCTGGAACCCCACATCCAGAGCCAGGGAGGGGTTCGCGGCCAACAGCACCAGGACCGCCCATCCCAGTCCCGTGAGGGCGTCCGGCTCCCGCCGCACCAGCTCCGCGGCCACGGCTACGACGCTCATCCCCGCAGCCCGGGCCATGGAGGGCTCCCACCCCGCCACGAGGGCGAAAGCCAGCACACCCGCGAGGACGGTCAAAGCCCGGAACCACCGCGGTGTTCCCCGGAGCAGGAAGTGCAGCATCCCGCCCACCACGGCCAGCTGGGCCCCTGACGCCACGAGCACGTGGGAGAGGCCCGCATCCCGAAAGGCCCGCACGAGCCCTTCGTCTTCCACCTCCGTTCCCAGGACGAGGCCGGAGAGCACGGCTCCGTAGGGTTCCGGAAGGGCCTGGCGATAGGTCTCCTGCAGCCTCTGGCGTGCGACCGCCGCCCACCGCAGCAACCGGAATCCCGCGCCTCGCTCCAACCCCTCCACCCGCTCCGCGACCAACCGGGCCCGTACCCGGAGCCGCGCGGCCCACGCCTCCGGCTCCGGCTCCCCGGGGTTACGCGGACCCCGAAGGGGATGCACCCTTCCCACCACCCGGACGCGATCCCCCACCTCCAGGGCGAGCCGTGACCGCGCGGCTACCAGCAACCGGCCGCCCCGCACCTGCGGGAACCCCTCGGCCGCCTCCACCGCCAGCACGAAGCGTTGCGGTCCGAGCCGCGCGGCCACGAGTCCTGTGAACGTGGCATGCCGGCCCATCAGGGATGCCGCATCCCACGGTCCCGGAGGCGCGCGGTGGATCAGGGCGAGTCCCGCGCCCGCACAGCCCACCAGGAGCAGGATGGTGAGGGATCGGGCGAGAGGGCGGGAGAGGAGGACGGGGACCCCGCCCAGGGCCACGCCCAGACCCGCCACCAGCACGCCCTCGAGAGGGGGGTGGAGCGCGAAAGCCGCCCCGATCCCCACGGTGAAGGCAAGGCTCACCCATACCACGGGACGTCGCACGGTTCCCTCCGCCTGAGGGATCCGTGAAATCAACGTGGGTCGAGGGATTTCCGGGTTAGCGGCGGGCGGCGATTTCCTCTAGGGCGCGGGCGATGAAATCCTCCACCGGGAGAGAACCGAGCTCTCCCGCGGACCGGTGACGCACCGCCACAGTACCCCCTGCGGCCTCCCGATCCCCCACCACCAGCATGTAGGGCACCTTCTCCGCCTGGGCGTCCCGGACCTTCTTCGTGATCTTCTCGTTGCGACCGTCCACCTCCACCCGTAGCCCGCGGCTCCGGAGCCGCGCGGCCACCTCTTGGGCGAACGGAAGGTGGCGGTCCGCGATGGGCAGCACCCGCACCTGTTCCGGGGCGAGCCAAAGGGGAAAGGCTCCCGCGTAGTGCTCGATGAGGATCCCCAAAAACCGCTCGAGGCTCCCCAGGATGGCCCGGTGGATCATCACGGGTCGGTGGGGTCGGTTGTCCTCCCCCATGTACTCCAGCCCGAACCGCTCAGGGAGGGTGAAGTCCAGCTGGATGGTGGTGAGTTGCCATCTCCGGCCCAGGGCATCGAAGAAGTACACGTCGATCTTGGGACCGTAGAAGTTCGCCTCCCCCGGGGCCCGGGTATAGGCCACGCCCCTGCGGGCCAGGGCCTGTTCCAGGGCCACCTCCGCGTGGTCCCACACCTCTGGCCGCCCCGCGTACTTCTCCGGGGCCCGCGGGTCCCGCACGGACAGCATCACCTCGTACCGGTCGAAGCCGAAGGCCTCATGCACGGAGAAGGCGAGGTCCAGGAGATCCAGGATCTCGGACTCGATCTGATCGGGCCGGCAGAAGATGTGGGCATCGTCCTGGGTGATCATGCGAACCCGCAGTAACCCGTGCAGCACTCCGGACCGCTCGTACCGGTACACGGTGCCGAACTCTGCAAGCCGAATCGGGAGGTCGCGGTAGCTTCGGGTCCTGGCCCGGTAGATCATGATGTGAAACGGGCAGTTCATGGGCTTGACGAGGTAGCGCTGCCCTTCCACTTCAATCCCGCTGAACATATTCTCCCGGTACCAGCTGAGGTGTCCGCTCTGCTCCCACAGAGCCTCCCGGGCCACGTGCGGCGTGTAGACCCATTGATACCCCGCGGCGTCCAGCTGCGCCCGTAGGAACTCCTCGATGGTCCTTCGGACCAACGCCCCCCGCGGGTGCCACAGGACCAGGCCCGGCCCGATCTCCTCCTCGATGCTAAACAGTCCCAGCTCCCGGCCCAGCCTCCGGTGGTCCCGCCGTCGCGCCTCCTCCAGTCGGTCCAGGAATGCCCGCAGCTGCTCCTCCGCGGGGAAGGTGATTCCGTAGATGCGTACCAGCTGCTCCCGGCGTTCGTCTCCCCGCCAGTAGGCCCCGCTCGTGCCCAGCACCTTGATGGCCCGGATGAGGCCCGTGCGCGGGAGGTGCGGCCCTCGGCACATGTCCAGGAACCCGTCCTGCCGGTAGAAGGAGATCCGTTCGTCGGGGATCTCCTGCAGAAGCTCCAGCTTGTACTTCTCCCCCAGCTGCCGGTACAGGTGGATGGCCTCCTCCCGGGAAAGCTCGATGCGCTCGATCCGCTGGTCCCGGGCCGCCAGTTCCCGCATCCTGGCCTCGATGCGTTCCAGATCCTCAGGGGTGAGGGATCGTCCCACGTCGATGTCGTAATAGAATCCCTCCTCGATGGGTGGCCCGATGGCGAGCTTCGCCGCGGGAAACAGGTCCTTCACCGCCTGGGCCAGGAGGTGGGCAGAGGAGTGCCAGTAGATCTGACGGCCCTCCGGATCCTCGAACCGCAGAAACCGCACCTGTGCGTCGTGCTCGAGGGAGCTATGGAGATCCCGCGGTTGACCGTCCACCACGGCCGCGAGGACCTCCTCCCCCTCGCCACGCAGACGCACCAGCTCCTCCAGCGTGGTGCCGCACGCCACCTGGAGCTCCGTCCCGTCCGGGAACCGTACCCGGATGCTCCCTCTGTCCATGGTGCGTTCCCGCCCAGACGCCACCATACCGACAGGCGCCCTCCCTGTCAAAGGGAGGCCGCAGGAGGAGCCGAGGGGGGCGGCGAATGGCTTTTCCAGCACAGCCCCAAGGGCCAGGAGGTGGAAGTGTGGGGGAAGTCGTTGGGGTGACAGGTGCCAGCGGGCGCCTCGGCCGGCGGGTGGTGGAGCTGCTGCTGGAGAGGGTGCCCGCGGACCGCATCCGGGCTCTCACCCGACACCCGGAGAGGCTGCAGGATCTCGCGGGCCGCGGGGTGACCGTGCTCCCGGGCGATTTCCATCAGCCGGAGGCCCTAGCCCGATCCCTGGAAGGCGTGGCGCGCCTGCTACTAATTAGCACGGACGACCTTCGGCCAGGTGCCCGCATCGCACAGCACCGGAACGCGGTGCAGGCCGCGCGCCGGGCCGGAGTCCGGCACGTGGCGTACACCTCCGCCTTGGACGCGGAGCGCAACCCCGTGTCCTTCATGCGAGACCACGCGGAGACGGAGGCGGCGATCCGGGAAAGCGGGCTACCGTTCACCTTCCTGCGCAACAACCTGTACGCGGAAAGCCTCCTCACCGCGGCTCCTCAGGCGGTGCAGACGGGCGTGCTGCGGTTGCCGGCCGGCGACGGCCGAGTGAGCTTCGTCGCCCGGGAGGACTGCGCCCGGATCGCCGCGGCCGTGCTCACCACGCCGGGGCAGGAGGGGAGGATCCACGAGGTCACGGGGCCGGAGTCCTATTCGTACGCGGACGCGGCCACGGTGCTCTCCGAACTCAGCGGCCGGGCTATCCGCTATGAGCCCATTTCCCTGGAGGAGTACGCCCGGAGCAT
Organism: Armatimonadota bacterium; assembly: GCA_025059775.1. NCBI lineage: Bacteria > Bacillati > Armatimonadota > Armatimonadota bacterium. The sequence continues at coordinate 7,102 of JANXCW010000021.1, read as the reverse complement.
GCAGACGGCGGGGCTCGCCCCCGCCGCGGCGGAAGCCTTCGCCTCCCTGTATCGGGCCATCGCCCAGGGTTTCTTCGATCGCATCTCGCCCGCGGTGCGGGAGGTCACCGGGCAGAACCCGCTCTCCCTGCGGGAGGCACTCCTCCCCTATCGGACGCAGCTTCGCTCCGCGGGTCCGTAACGGACGAAGGCTGGAACGGACGCCGCGGGGCCGCGGCGCATGTGGCCCGTGGGGCACGGAGGTTGATTTGGTCAGATGGGTGCCCTATCATGGTCCCTGCTTCGGGGGCTTCACGGCACGCCGAGCCCAAAAAGCACAGGGAGGAGGGGAAGGAGATGGCCACACGGCAGCCACCGCGGAACCTGCAGGAAATCGTGGAAAGCGTTCCCAACATCACGGACTACCTTTACAACAACCAGACGGGGAAACGTATCTATCCCGTGGTTCCGCCGGAGTTCACCACCTGGCAGGATGAGCAGCGGGCGTGGCGGGAGACGGTCTGTCTGTATGACCTCTCCTACCACATGTCCGATCTCTACGTGTACGGTCCCGATGCCCTGAAGCTGCTGAACTACCTGGGGATTAACAGCTTCAAGAACTTCGAGCCCGGACAGGCCAAACAGTACATCGCGTGCACGGACCGCGGCTACCTCATCGGCGACGTCATCCTGTTCTACCTGGACAAGGAGAAGTTCCAGCTGGTGGGACGGCCCAGCGTCCACAACTGGGTGCAGTTCCACGCGGAAACCGGCGGATACCGTGTGACCCTGGAGCGGGACGAGTGGTCCGTGACGGATCCCAACCGCCCCCGGAAAGTCTACCGCTTCCAGCTCCAGGGACCGAACGCACCCGCCCTGCTGGAGAAGCTGACGGGACAACCCCTCCCGCCCATCAAGTTCTTCCACATGACCTGGATCACCATCGCGGGCCACCGGGTCCGCTTCCTGCACCACGGGATGGCGGGGGTGGCCGGCGGGGAGCTGGTGGGGCCCTTCGAGGAGGGGCCCGCGGTGAAGGCGGCCATTGTGGAGGCGGGAAAGGAGTTCGGCCTGCGGCAGGTGGGCTCCCGTGCGTACCCCTCCAACGCCCTAGAGTCCGGCTGGATCCCCAATCCCCTCCCCGCGGTGTACACAGGGGAGTCCCTGCGGGCCTACCGGGAGTGGCTCCCGGCCAACAGCTACGAGGCCGTGGGCTCGCTGGGCGGGAGTTTTTACTCCCCCAACATCGAGGACTACTACCTCACGCCTTGGGATCTGGGCTACGGCCACATCCTGAAGTTCGACCACGACTTCATCGGTCGGGAGGCCCTGGAGGAAAAATCGAAGGAGCCGCACCGCCGGAAGGTGACCCTGGTGTGGAACCCGGAGGACGTGGTCCGCGCCTTCGAGACCCAGTTCACCAAGCCCTTAGGCCAGCGGGCCAAGTTCATCGACCTTCCCGTGGCCCAGTACGCCACATGGTTCTACGACAAGGTCCTGAACCGCCGGGGAGACGTGGTGGGGTTCGCCATGTGGCCCGGCTACACCTCGAACGAGACCGCCATGGTGTCCCTGGCCACCGTGGACGAGGCCTACAGCCAGCCGGGGACCGAGCTCATCCTGGTGTGGGGCGAGCCCCAGGGAGGATCCCGTAAGCCCAGTGTAGAGCCCCACGTGCAGATGGAGACCCGGGTCACCGTGGCACCCGTTCCGTTCGCAGAATCGGCCCGCCAGTACCGGGCCGCGGTGGCGCGCCGGTAGAAGCTCCGCGGAGTTCTGGGGGCGGGCCTCCGGCGAGCGCCAGGGCCCGCCCCCTTTCCTGCATACACCCGTGGGCTCCCCCTCCCTCCTCCTCCCCCAACCCCTCCTGCCGGGCCGGTTCGTGCGACGCCTCAACCGCTTTGCGGCAGAGGTGGAGGTCCGGGGAGACGTCCGCACCGTGCACCTCCCCAACTCCGGCCGCATGGAGGAGCTGCTGGTGCGGGGTGCGGCGGTGCGCGTGCACCCCACCGGCTCCCGCAGGACCTGGGGGACGCTGCTGCTGGTTCGCCACCACCGCCGGTGGGTGGGACTCGACAGCCATCTACCCAACCGCCTGTGGGAAGAGGCGTGCCGCGCCGGGGGGCTTCCGCCCGTGGTGGGTGTGCAGATCTGGGAGCGGGAGGTGCGGCTGGATGGGGAGCGGGTGGACTTCCAGGTGCAGACCAAGTGGGGCATTTGGCTGGTGGAGACCAAGTCCTGCAACCGGGTGGCAAACGGGGTGGCCCTGTTCCCGGATGCCCCTACGGCCCGGGGAGCTCGCCACCTGAGGCTTCTGGCGCGTCTTGCGCGTCGGGGAACGCGGGCCGCGGTGGTGTGGTTCGTGCAGCGGGACGACGCGGTCCGCCTCCGCTTAGATCCCCTCGCGGATCCAGACCTGGCGACAGCCGGTGGACAGGCGGTGCGGGCCGGCGTGGTCCTGTGTGCCTACCGGTGCCGGGTGGATCTGCGGGCCGTCCGGGTGCAGGATCCCATCCCCGTGGAGATCCCCGTCTAGGGATCGGGGCGTGAGGGTTCCGCAGGCCCGCACACCTCCTCCAGGGCGGTGCGAAGGTGGGGGGGAAGCGCCTGCGCCCGCCCCCCAAGATCACAGCAGATGTGTCGGGTGAACCCCTCCGCCAGCAGGCGGCCGTTCCGGTGCACCCAGTAGCGGAAGGTGGCCCCGCGGCTCGTGACCCGTTCCAGGACGCAGCTCACCTCCACCACCTGTCCGAACTCCGCAGCGGCCCGGTACGTCACCCCCAGCTCCACCACGGGAAGCCGCACCCCGGACCGCTCCAGCTCGTGGTAGGGCATCCCGAACCGCTTCAGGAACTCCACCCGAGCTGCCTCCATCCACACCACGTACACCGCGTGGTGCACGACGCCCATCTGGTCTGTCTCCGCGTACCGCACCTCCAGAGGGAGCGTCACCCGCACGGTTCTCCTCGCCGCCTTGGACTCTTCGGTTCATTGTACCGGAGAAGCCCGGAATGGGCCTTGCGGAGCCCGGATACAATGGTGCTGTGAGCGGACGACCCTTGCGCATCACCCTCCTGTACTGGGAAGGCTGTCCTTCCCACGAGGAGGCCCTAGCACGGGTGCGCCGCATTCTTGCGGAGGAGGGCGTGGAGGCGGAGGTGACGGTGTTCCGGGTGCACACGGAGGAGGAAGCCCGGCGATGGCGGTTTGTGGGCTCCCCCACCATCCTGGTGGAGGGGGAGGACATCCAGCCCTCGCCGGAGGAGCCCTACCGGCTCACCTGCCGGATCTACCGCTGGGAGGACGGCCGTGTCTCGCCTCTTCCGAGCCCCGAGACCCTCCGCCGCGCCGTCCGGGCTGCCTTAGAACGCGCCTCGCGGAGGTGAATCCGTGGCGAAACTGCACATCGGAGACCGTATCCTTCCCTTCCGGCTTCCCGGAACCGATGGGCGAGAGCATGCGGTGGAGGACTATGCGGACAGGGCGGCGCTGGTGGTGATCTTCAGCTGCAACCACTGCCCGTACGTGCAGGCCTGGGAGGACCGCATGATCGCCCTCCAGCGGGCGTACCAGGACCGTGGGGTGCAGTTCCTGCTCATCAACAGCAACGACCCCGAGCAGTACCCGGAGGACAGCTTCGAGCGCATGCGGGAGCGGGCCCGGCAGAAGGGCTACCCCTTTCCCTACCTCTACGACGAGACCCAGGAGGTGGCCCTGGCCTACGGGGCGGAGCGTACCCCTGAAGTATTCGTCTTCGACCGGAACCGGGTGCTGCGCTACCACGGCGCCATCGACGACCACTACGAGGACCCCGACGCCGTGCGACACCACTATCTGCGGGATGCGCTCGAGGCGGTGCTGGCCGACAGAGAGGTACCCGTTCCGGAGACCCGACCCGTGGGCTGCACCATCAAGTGGCGGAGGAAGCCTGCCCGGACGTAGTCATCCGCACAGGAAGGGAGGGATCTCTTCGGGGGCCCACCATCTCCCGGGGATCCCCTCCCCGCATTCCGGGCATCTCCCGTTCTGGATCCGGTACGCACGTACCTGGAACCCCCAGCGCTCAATGAGGAGGGCGTGGCAGCGGGGGCAGTAGGTGTTCTCATATGGCCCCACCCGTCCCGGCAGGTTCCCCGCGTACACGAACTTCAAGCCCTCCTCGTACCCCACCTCCGCGGCCCGCACGAGCTTCTGCGCGGAGGTGGGCTCCCGATTCTCCATGAGGTAGTCGGGATGAAAGGCGGTCACGTGCCAGGGAATGTCGGGGCTCACGCTGCGGATGTACCGGGCCGCGTCCCGCAGCTCCTCCTCGCTGTCGTTGAAGCCCGGGACCACCAGGGTCACCACCTCCACCCAGAACCCCCGTTCCCAAGTCCACCGGATAGTGTGGAGCACGGTCTCCAGCCTCCCGCCCAGCACCCGGTAGCTCTTCTCCCGCATGCTCTTGAGGTCGATCTTGTACAGGTCCACGTAAGGCCGAATGTAGTCCAGAACCTCGGGGGTGGCGTTCCCGTTGGAGACGTAGCTGCCCACGAGTCCATGCGGTTTGCCTTCCCGGAACAGCGCCACCGCCCACTCGCTGGTGATGAGGGGCTCGTTGTAGGTGCTGGTCACTACCTTGCAGCGGCTGCGCAGCGCGAGCTGGACGAACTCTCCGGGGGTGATGGGGGTAAAATCCGCAAGCCGCGTGGCTACCGTGTCCCGCATCACCTGGCTCAGCTGCCAGTTCTGGCAATAGGGGCAGGCGAGGTCGCACCCCAGCATCCCGAAGCTGAGGGCCCGGGCGCCGGGATACGCATGGAAGAAGGGCTTCTTTTCGATGGGGTCCACCTGCAATGCCCCTACGTATCCCCAGGGGACGTAGAGCTCCCCATTCCGGTTGAACCGCACCCGACAGATGCCAGCTAGCCCCTCGAAGATCACGCACCGGTGTCCGCAGGCAAAGCACTCCAATTTACCGCCCCCCAGCGGCCGGTACAGCTCCCCCTCCCGGGTGAACTCCTCCAGGACCCGGGCGATGGGCATCTGCCGGGCCTCCTGAACCTTGAGTCGCCGGTGTGCCCGCAGGGCCATCTCCGCCCCTCCTCCTCCACTCTACCGCACGCCCGCCCCGCCTCGCTCCCGGCACCCACGGACCCGGCACCCCCGCACCTTCCCGGCCGCCTGCGGGGTTGACAGGGTCCGTCGCCCCGCGGAAAATACCCTACGGAGTATCGTATCCAGGAGGAAGCCATGCCCTTCCTGAAGCCGGCAGATCGGGAGGCATTGCGGAAGCGGTTCCAGCGGGAACTGCTGGGGAACGTCACCCTCACCCTGTTCACCACCTCGCGGGCACGGTTGTCTGTGCCGGGGGCGGACTGCGAGACCTGCGAGGCGACCCGGGAGCTCCTGGAGGAGGTGGCGGCCCTGGATCCCAGGATCCGGCTCCGGGTCCGCAGCATCGTGACCGATGCGGAGGAGGCCCGCGCCGCGGGGGTGGAGGGAGTTCCCGTCATTCTTCTCGGGGAGGATGGGCAGGCCCGGGCCCGCTACTACGGGATCCCCGCGGGGCTGGAGTTCGCGGTGCTGGTAGAGGGCATCGTGGCTGCCTCCCGCAGGGACAGCGGGCTGAAGCCGCAGACCCGCTCATCCCTGGCGCGCCTACCGCGGGACGTGCACATCCGGGTGTTCGTCACACCCACCTGTCCCTACTGCCCCCGGGTGGCGCGGCTGGCCCACGCCATGGCGCAGGAGTCCGAGCGGGTGCGCGCGGACGTGGTGGAGGCCCTGGAATTCCCTGCCCTAGCAGACCGGTACGGGGTGATGGGGGTGCCCAAGGTGGTGATCAACGAGGCCTACGCCTTCGAAGGAGCCCGGTCCGAGGAGGTCTTCCTGCAGCACGTGCTGGAAGCCGCGGGCGCTGCGGAGGCCGCGGCTCAGGTCGAGGAGTGAGAAAGCCGTGGCGACGCTGAAGGTGGACGAGGAAGTCGTGGCGTTCCTCCTGGCCCGCCTCCGGCGCATCGAGGGGCAGGTGCGCGGGCTCCAGCGGATGTTGGAGGAAGGCCGGGATTGCGCGGAGGTGGCGCAGCAGGTGGCCGCGGCCCGAGCCGCCCTGGATCGGGTGGCCATGGACCTGATCGCCGCGGGGCTGGAACAGTGCGTGCGTTTGGAACTGGAAGGCAAGCCCCATGCCCAGAGCGCCCTGCGGAAGCTGCAGAGGACCCTGCTGATGCTGCGCTAGCTTCCTTCCCCGGGCCTGCTCCGCGTAGTTCCTCCCCGCCTGGGCAGGCGCGGGTTCCCCGCTCATCTCCACCCGGACGTCCACGGGGATGCCGTGGCACATGCCGGCGGCACGATGCAGAAGTCCTCCCGGTACACGGCCATCCACTACAATAGAGCGGGAGCGCGGTCGGTGCTCTACACCTGAGCGTGAGGTGATGGTCGTGGCCCTTCCCGACCCTTTCGGTGCCCGTAAGCGGCTGGCGGGAACCTCGATCGACTACTTCCGGCTGACAGCGCTGGAGGGAGTGCTCGCCCTGCCGCTGGAGAGGCTGCCGATGACGGTGAAGATCCTGCTGGAGAACGTGCTGCGGTGGGCGGGCACAGAGCCGTTCACGGAGGAGGACATACGACGCCTCAGCCGCTGGGAACCCGGCAGCGCGGGGTGGGAATTCCCCTTCCTCCCGAGTCGGGTCCTGCTCCAGGACTTCACCGGAGTCCCGGCGGTGGTGGATCTCGCGGCCATGCGGTCCGCGGTGGCCCGGATGGGCGGGGATCCCAAACGCATCAACCCCCTCGTCCCCGTGGACCTCGTCATCGATCACTCCGTGCAGGTGGACGCCTTCGGGAGTACTTACGCCTTCCGGTTCAACGTGGAGCGGGAGTACGAGCGCAACCGGGAGCGGTACGCCCTGCTGCGGTGGGCGCAGAAGGCCTTCCGGAACTTCCGGGTGGTGCCGCCGGGGACCGGCATCGTGCACCAGGTGAACCTGGAGTACCTGGCCACGGTGGTGGCCACGCGGGAACAGGACGGAGAGTGGGTGGCGTTCCCCGACAGCCTGGTGGGCACCGACTCCCACACCACCATGGTGAACGGGCTCGGGGTGCTGGGCTGGGGCGTGGGCGGCATCGAGGCGGAGGCGGT